>JBNMGS010000169.1:0-4857 GCA_050872365.1 Lachnospira sp. | reverse complement strand
GTATATTCTCTTAAAATAATATATGATATAGTTAAATCGTATAAAAATAAATACAATCATAAAATTTTATTAAAAGATATAGAAGGTTTAAATATGATACAACATAATCACTCTTTAGTTGCAATCAAGAATACATTTGATAATACAAGTAACAAATTTCTTGTTTATTATGATGAAAGATGGGATTGTAAGTTATTTCCTAATTATAAAACCATTGATACAGATAATGAAGCTGCATTAATTGATTATATTGCTGCTGACTTAGACTGTGATAAACGCAAAATCAATTGTAAATATATAACATCAAGAATACAGTCAAAATATTCTTACAGCCACAACGAAAACAGAATTTATAATCACAGATTATATGAAATAAATATTTCTCATTTTCCAGAACGAATAAAACACAGCGATTTCGCTATCAATGGGAAGCATTACTACTGGATGAGTATCTCCGATATGGAAAAAGACGAGAACATCTTGAAAAAAAATAAAGAGGTTGTTGATTTCATAAAAGAAAACTTGACATAATAAACCACTTGGGTGGAATGTATATTATTGCTTACATTCTACCCAAGTGGTTTATTATTGTACTCATATTAAAACATAAAATCATAATGACTTTATTTTATTTTTTCTACACCTAGTATGTCTTTTTGTGTTGCCTCCATATCAAGAACCGATATCTCTTTTGAATCACCACTAAGTAATGCTGCTTTCTTATAAGCTCCTGTCAACTCGCTGCCTATTCCAAGTATTGATTTTTGTATAGCTTCCATATCAAGAACATCTATTGTACCAGAACCGTCAACATCACCTTTTATACTTATTATATATAAGGCGTTTGCGAAAAGAAAAAAAATTAACACAGGACCAGCTTGCAGCACAACTACAACTTAATGGCTGCGATATAACCAGGAGCGCATTAGCTAAAGTAGAAGTTGGACAAAGGCATCTATATCCAGACGAAATACGTTTATTGAAGGAAATATTAAATGTCGATTTTAACGATATGTTTTATTTTAATTACAAATAATTTAAAAAGGACTAATTCTATGCTATCTCATATCATTCTGAAATGATAGACATTTTCATAGTCTTAGTCCTTTATTTTAATCAAATTATTCTTTATTTTATATTTTAATCATTCCTGAGTGCTGCCACCGGATCACTCTTAGAAGCCTTCTTTGATGGTATAAGTCCACCTATGAATGTAAGGAATATACTTAAAAGTATAAGCACTATAGCTGGTGCTACCGGAAGTACTGCATTGATGTTATTGACACCTGCAAGTGCATGAATAATGGCATTTATAGGAATCAGCATAAGTAATGTTATGCCTATTCCCATAAGTCCGGCACACAGACCAATTATACATGTTTCTGCATTAAATACTGCTGATACATTCTTCTTTGAAGCACCTATCGCTCTTAATATACCTATCTCTTTACGTCTTTCAAGTACGCTTATATAAGTAATAACGCCTATCATAATAGAAGAAACTATTAAAGATATGGCTACAAATGCAATCAATACATAGCTTATAACATTAACTATTGTTGTAACAGATGACATAAGTGTTCCTACAACATCTGTATAACTTATAACCTTTTCATCCTTACCATGTTTCTTCATATCAGAATTATAGTTATCAAGCATAGTAACTATCTTATCTTTACTTTCAAAATCTTTAGGATATATGCCAATTTCACTTGGAACTGAAATGTCTGCATAACCCAGCTTTTTCATATTGTTATCATATGAGGTCACATCTGTGCTGGTCATGAGTGATTTCATAAGATCAGAAAGATCATCTTCATTCATATTCATCTTTATGGCATCTGCGAAGCTGTCCATATCTATACCGAAAGCACTTGTAAAATCATAATCACCCATATCAGAACCAGCCGTATCAAAATTAAAGCCTGAGCCCGCCAAACTAAGTGCATCTGCCATATTGTTTCCCATAAGCTGCATTGCATTCATCATAGCATCAGTCATGCTTGTCATCATCTGTGTCATGACTGACTCCATAGCCTGCTGCATGTTAGCTGTAATACTTTCAAACATTTCATTCATTGAATTCTGTATGCTGGTAACAATCTGCTCCTGTACGCTGTTCATCATATTGGTTATGATTTTATCAAGAATACCATCTATATTCTGATATCCATTCTGTGTGGCATATACTGCATATGCATCAACTATATCCTGGCTGAATATGTTCCATAGCTGTTCTTTAGATACTTCAAATGTCACTGCATTACCTACAAGATCTTTAGCTGAAGCTGATATCTGCTTTCTTGCATCACTTGTGAGCAAGAACTTAAATACGCTTGCAGCTGTGGTATCTTCTATGCCATTATTCTTAACATATTCCATATATTTTTCTTCAAGCTTATTTACCTCCTGAAGGACTCTGTCCTGTGATATGTTCACCTGTGTGGAATCAATAATAAGCTGTCTGATATCTTTACTTAACTGAGCTGACAATTCGTCAGATAACATATATTCCTTGAAACCTTCAAGCATATTAGATATATCAGCTTTAACCTCATCTGTAAGACTATCCGAGATTAATTTCTTAATATATTCCTCATCAATACCACTCATATCCAATCCCTGATTACTATCTCCTATATTTCCGATAATAGACGATATATCATCAAAGCTTCCAGGATTAAACATTGATGAATCAATCGAATCAAACATAGAAGAATAATCTATGTCTTCAAACATAGATGGGGCAAATGCCGCTGAAATATCAGCCGTATTGATAAGCGAACTTATGTCCGACATATCCATATTATATATACTGTCATCCACCTTAAATGCATTACTCATTGCATCAGCATCAATCTCAAAAAGTGATTCCATATTGAACTTGCTCTTATTATCACTGCTGATTCCGAATTTCTCACCAGTAAATATATTAGTATCCTTGCTTGCCTTCTGTGCTTTTACTACATCACTTGCAGCTGAATACTGTATAAGATGACTTGTAAGGTCTGTCATATATGCTATACCCTGTGTAAGCATAGCCGCTGCTGTACCCTCAACCTGTTGGACGATACCTACTATCTTTAAATCCTCACCCTTACTTACAAGTTCTTTCATGTATTCATCGTTGCCTGTTTTGTCTTTCCATATATCATATTCTGAATCATATTCATAATAATCAGCACTGTTCACTACCTTAAATGTCATTCCAAGCAGATCATCATATGAAAAACTATCGTTATTTTCCGGGATATCTATCTCCTTTTCTGACATAAATGCTGACATCATATTCTCATATTCAGTGTTATCCCTAAGCCCCAATGAATATTCAAGTCTGTCACTTATATTACCATCTGAATTAAGTATAAGCACACATTCTTTATAATTTTGTGGCCAATGTCCTGCTTTTACATTATATTGTCCTTCATATAATGAACTGTTTGAAGGCAGCTCATAAAACACATTAGTTGACATACTTGCAGTCATTGAATTATCGTATGATGACGACATTCCCATCATTTCATAGGACTTATCTGGATTAATCTGCTTATATCCATCTTTATCCGTTCTATATATCTGTGGTGTCACTCCATATTTGTATTCTATAGCATGTACGCTATCATTGATGTTTTCCGGATTGCTTTCTAGATATGACTTAAGAGATGCCAAGTCATTCGTACTCATCTTGGAAAACATATTCGATACTACCGGAGTTACTCCTATATCATTATTTTTTTCTTTCTTATCTGATGCTGACATTCCAACCATCATAGATGTCAGATCGATTCCTGTGCTCTGTATCTGCAACGGATATTCAGACAACGTATCCTCTTCCATTGCACTTATATATCCACTTACACCATTAGATATTGAAAGAATAAGCGCTATTCCTATAATACCTATTGAACCAGCAAATGAAGTAAGCAATGTCCTTGCTTTCTTGGTTTTAAGATTCTGAAAGCTCAACGAAAGTGCAGTAAGAAATGACATAGAAGATTTACCCATATTCTTATGTATAGGAGGTTCTGTTACATCCTCACTTATTTCTAACGGATCTGAATCAGATAGTATCTTTCCATCCTTAACTTCTACTATTCTTGTAGCATAGTCATATGCCAGTTCCGGATTATGTGTTACCATAACAACAAGTCTGTCCTTGGAAACTTCCTTTAAGAGTTCCATAACCTGTATACTTGTTTCACTATCAAGTGCTCCTGTAGGTTCATCAGCAAGAAGTATATCTGGATTATTTACAAGTGCTCTTGCTATTGCAACCCTCTGCATCTGTCCTCCAGACATCTGACTTGGCTTTTTATGAATCTGTTCACCAAGGCCTACCTTTTCAAGCGCCTCTTTAGCACGTTTTCGTCTTTCAGTTCTTGATATTCCTGATATTGTAAGCGCCAGTTCAACATTTGAAAGAACCGTCTGATGCGGTATCAGATTATAACTCTGAAATACGAAACCGATTGTGTGATTACGGTACGAATCCCAATCTCTATCTTTATATTTCTTTGTTGATATTCCATTGATAATAAGATCTCCACTATCATATCTGTCAAGGCCACCTATTATATTAAGAAGTGTTGTCTTTCCGGAACCACTTGGACCCAATATAGCTACAAACTCACTATCTCTTAAATTAAGCGATACATCATCAAGTGCTTTCTGTACCAGCTTTCCTGTTTTATATTCTTTACGGATATGTTGGATCTGAAGCATTCTATATCTCCTGTTCTTCATTAATAATATGATGTAAGTTTCAAAAGTATAAAAATCCATTTCTTCATGCAGAAAAAGATTTAAATTATTTTTTCTTCATTTTTCTAATCTTTTTTATTATACGGCATTATATAC
>JBNMGS010000168.1:0-4874 GCA_050872365.1 Lachnospira sp. | reverse complement strand
CGATGCAACAGTATCCACGCCAAGCATATCTGCCCATTCGCTTGTTTCTTCAAGTACATTAAAAAGCTTTGCCTGTGGTGCAAATTCTGGCACAGTCTTTGGCGACTCTTTTCTTGGAAGCTGGAGTACAAAGCCTTTATCATACTTAAACAGGTCAAACACACCAAGTGTTCCTGTGTGTGATGCCATATAGCCATAGAAATAATCACTATAATCTTCTATGCTGTATACATTTACATATGAACTTATTCTGTACTTGAAAAGACGTGTCTTATCGCTCATGCCATGCTCCTCAAAAAGCTTGATTGCCTCAGAGGTCTTCATTCCTGCCTTCTTAATAGGAATATTAGCTTTAACATCCTCTAACATAACTCTCTTGACTTCTGCGAGAAATTCTTCTGTTATCGTAAAATCTCCCTTGATGTCACAATATAAGCCCTTGCTTAATGAGAATTCCACTGTAACCTTTTTTATCTTCTTTTCCTTATCTATCTTATGTATGGCATTAAGCATAAGAAGCAGCACACTTCTCTTGTAAGTTTCATTACCTATAGAGTCGCCTACTGTTATGAATTCTACCTTTTCATCCTGTATTTCCCTGTCTGATATTTCTGTCAGTTTTCCATTGACCTTTGCCATAATAATATCATACTCATAATTAGCCGCAGCTTCTGCTGCCATCTGTGATAATTTCATATTAATCCTCATTTCTGTGCATCTTGCGCACAACAACTTAATTCAGCCTTTCTGTTATACTCAATATCAGCTTCAAGTTCCTGTAATCTTTTTTCTATCGCGGCTGATGGCTTCTTGACATTCTGTTCCTTAAGTGACTTCTGTATACTTATAAAGCTGCCATATTCCTTATCAAGATATTCTTTTAATACCTCTGAGTGATTATCTATAAGATATCTTCCATATCTCAGTTCTTCCTCTGTATACCCTGCCGCATTTTTTTCCTGCAAATGTATATTATTATTGTATACAGCTCCCGCCGCCATATTATGATATACGCAGTCCATTATAAAATAATACTTTCCCTCATCTTTTATCATCATTTCTGATAATATATCTATGCCGTTCTCTAACAGATATGCCCTGAATTCGCGGACTTCCGACTGTGGAGAAAGTATAAGCTGCATACCATCGCTAAGCCTGTCTTTGCCGGCTTCAATAATATCCTTCATAAGCTTTCCGCCCATTCCGCATATTGTCACCGTATCCACATCACCTTTCTGTATGCCACAAAGACCATCTGCAAGCCTTATAGTTATATTATCATCAAGTCCATATGAACTTATGTGAGCCTGTGCCCTCTCCAGAGGCTTTTTTCTTACGTCACACGCATAGACACTCTCTGATATTCCATTCTGCACAAGATATATAGGAAGATACCCGTGGTCTGTGCCTATGTCTGCAACTCTCGCCCCCTTGTGTACAAGTCCGGCAGCACTTCTTAGTCTGTCCGATATTTTCAATAATTCCATATAACTTCCTTATTTTTATACTGTTTATTTATTAATCATATTATTAGAGCAATATGCAAATATGTCTGTATTATAAGGACATATTTCACTTAATCTATTAAAATGTATCAACAAAAATAATTTTTTTGTATATTTGTCTATATCTATCCACTTATAGCCTAATGCTTAATTTACAAAAATCAGGATTAGACCTGCCTGTCCACAAGTTAATCCTGATTTGTAATCGTTTGCTATAATATACCTAAACTCCAGCCGTACATAACTATATTATGTTTAATTAAAGCTCCTGTCATTATCCTGATATTAGTCAAGATAATCCTTAAGCTTACGGCTTCTGCTTGGATGTCTTAACTTTCTTAAAGCCTTGGCTTCAATCTGTCTGATACGCTCTCTTGTAACGTTGAATTCCTTACCAACTTCCTCAAGTGTTCTTGCTCTTCCATCATCCATACCAAAACGAAGTCTTAATACCTTCTGCTCTCTGTCTGTAAGCGTTCCAAGAACTTCTACAAGCTGTTCCTTAAGAAGAGTTGAAGCTGCTGCCTCTGCTGGAACTGGAACATTATCATCCTGAATAAAGTCACCAAGGTGGCTGTCTTCCTCTTCACCGATAGGTGTTTCAAGTGATACAGGCTCCTGTGATATCTTCTGGATCTCTCTTACTCTTTCAACTGGAATATCCATAGTCTCTGCTATTTCTTCTGGAGATGGTTCTCTTCCTAACTCCTGTAAGAGCTGTCTTTGTACTCTTACCAGCTTATTAATAGTTTCTACCATATGAACAGGTATACGGATAGTACGTGCCTGATCAGCTATAGCTCTTGTGATAGCCTGTCTTATCCACCATGTAGCATATGTTGAGAACTTATATCCTTTGCGGTAATCAAACTTTTCAACAGCTTTGATAAGACCTAAGTTACCTTCCTGGATAAGATCAAGGAACTGCATGCCTCTGCCGACATATCGCTTTGCAATACTTACAACAAGACGCAAGTTAGCTTCCGCAAGTCTCTTCTTTGCTTCTTCATCTCCCTGTTCCATTCTCTGTGCATATTCTATTTCTTCTTCTGCACTAAGAAGTGGCACCTTACCGATTTCTTTTAGATACATTCTTACCGGATCTTCAAGACCGATTCCATCTGGTACAGACAAATCAATCTTTTCAATATCAATATCGTCTTCATCTGACAAAATGATGTCATCTTCCACATCGCCATCATCATCATTCATCTTGACATCTATATTACAACCTTCAAGAAATTCAAATACCTTTTCCATTTTATCAGCTTCAAAATCTGTATCCTGGAAATAATCCATAATCTCTTTATAATCAAGAACATTCTTCTTCTTTCTTGCAATAGCGAGAATTCCCCTGCACTTATCCATGAACTTTTCCTGAATAATTTTTGCCTGTTCCTCTTCTGAAAGTTCCGGCTGTGCTGTTTCTTCTTTCTTAGATTTCTTTGGCTTTTTTGCAGCCGCCTTATCCGTTGCAGCTTCATCAGCCTTCTTTTTAGTTGTCTTCTTAGTTTCCTTTAATTCTTCCTCGTTTAAGTTTTCTTTCTTTACTGCCATTACAATGGTCCACCTTTCGCATGTATTATAAACTAATGTGAATATTATTTAACTTCATTTGTCTTCCTATGATATCCTGCATAGTCATAGCATCTGTTGCATGTTCTAACTTATAATCAAGACTGCTCTTTTTTACTCTTAACACTGTATCGTTCAAAGTCTTTTCCCTTTCTGAATTACTCAGTGAATCGCTAAGCTCAGCACTAAACATAGCCGCTATCTCACTATGCATATCGCCATCACTATACGAGCTGATAATTGCTGCCGGATTAACACTGCCGCTTTCGTACTGCTCATATATCTTTGATGCAACATCCTTAAATAATGGATCTATAAAATCATCAGGCTTTATATATTCTTTGACCTTGTCATATATATCACCATCTTCTATCATCCATGTCAGCAGAATCTTCTCTGCCTGTCTCGTTCCATCTTCCTTTTTCTTTCTTACCGGTTCTGCTCTTCTTACCTGAGCTGTCTGTTTTGTTATTATTCCACCCTGACTTCCTATTCTTATAACCATTTCCCTCATGCCATCCTCTGGTATCATAAACTGACGGCACACAGCTTTCATGTAGTTATCTCTTTCAAGCTTTTCGCTAAACTGTACAAGCTTACCAGCTACTTCTCTTTCAAAAGCTGTCTCACTCTCGGGATCACTTCTGTTATAATTTTTCTCTATAATGCCAATTTCATACATAAAGCTGTTTTCTGCTTTATCTATACGCTCCTGAAATGCTTCAGCTCCCAGTGCTTTAATGAACTCGTCAGGATCCTTATATGGCCTCATGTTAATAACCTTTGTGGAAAGTCCTGCTTCCTTTAATATAGGAATAGCTCTTAATGCTGCCTTTACTCCTGCTTCATCGCTATCATATGTTATAAGAACATTGTCTGTATATCTTTTCATAAGTCTGGCATGTCCAGGTGTAAGTGCTGTACCAAGTGATGCCACCGCCTGATTAAATCCTGCCTGATGCATAGATATAACATCCATATATCCTTCGCATATTATAAGATTATTCTTTCTTGCACTCCTTGCAACATTAAGACCATAAAGATTCTTACTCTTATCAAAAAGTTTTGTTTCTGGTGAATTAAGATATTTGGGTTTACCATCTCCCATAACACGTCCGCCAAAGCCTATAACCTTATTGTTAATGTCCATAATTGGAAATATAACCCTGTTCCAGAACTTTTCTCTTACACCTTTTTCATAAGTAAATAATCCCGATTCCTTTAATATCTCATCATCATATCCCTTTTCTTTGAGCATTCTATATAAATCACCCGTAAGCTGTGGCGCAAATCCCAGTCCAAAAGTATTAATCGTCTTATCTGAAAGCTGTCTTTTTTTTAAATAATCCAATCCATTCTGGCCTGCTGGTGACTTTAACTGATGATAATAAAATGTTGCTGCTATCTTATTAATCTCTAACAGCTTTGTTTTAATATCTCTTTCACGCCTGTCTTCACCTGAATATTCCATCACAGGCAGAGCCACACCAGCTCTGTCGGCAAGCATTTTTACCGCCTCAGGAAATGTATAATTTTCATATTCCATAACAAAAGTTATTACATTACCACCAACTCCACATCCAAAGCAGTGATACATCTGCTTTGTGCCAGACACTGAAAATGATGGCGATTTTTCATTATGAAACGGACATAGCCCCACATAAGAACTTCCACTTTTCTTAAGCTTTATATAACTGGAAATAACATCTACTATATCGTTTCGCGATACAACTTCCTCTATTACTTCACTTGAATATATTGGCATATTAACTCTTCTTTCCCTATGTATTCAAT
>JBNMGS010000167.1:0-4875 GCA_050872365.1 Lachnospira sp. | reverse complement strand
TAATAAGCTGCAGCATTCCCATGCCATAAGCACCTATATGTGAGTTTAAAAATATTCTGTAATAAAATCCGAGTATGCGGCAGAAAAGTCCGGCGAGTGTCAGGATAATAGTTCCTCTTATTAGTGGATTTTTTATGGAATTATATATGTGATTATTCATAGCGCCTCCTGATTCAGACTTTATTTAATTTATAAGATTTTTAACATAATATGCTGTTTCTGAATATAATATTATAAATATATTGGAAAAGTGCGATTACATATGCACAGAAAGAGTGATATGTTATATCTTGATAATGCAGCTACAACTCCGCTTCTTCCAGAAGTACGTGATGTTATGATGAATTATATGGTGGATAATTATGGTAATCCGTCTTCTCTATATAAGATTGGAAGAATGAATAAAATAGCTATTGAAAATGCAAGAAAAACAGTGGCAGAAACCATAGGAGCACGTACAGATGATATATTTTTTACATCAGGTGGAACTGAAAGTGATAACTGGGTGTTAGAGTCAGCGATAGAAAAAGATGATAAAATATGTAAAAATCAGACACACAGTAAGCAAAAAGGAAAATCACATATTATAGTCAGCTCAATTGAACATCCGGCAGTTATTAATAAGTGCGAACAACTAAAAAGTATGGGGCATGATATTGATTATATAAAGGTGGATTCTAATGGTATTATTAATCTTAATGACCTTGTATCTAAAATACGTGATGACACAAAGCTTATATCTGTAATGCTTGTAAATAATGAAATAGGAACAATACAGCCGGTAAAAAATGTATGTAATATTGCAGCGGAATATGGAATACCGGTTCATACAGATGCAGTTGCGGCATATGGTCATATACCTGTAGATGTTAATGATTTAGGAGTGGATTATCTTAGTGTAAGTGCACATAAGATAGGCGGTGCTAAGGGCGTTGGATTTCTGTATGCCAGAAATGAAAATATCAGCCCGTATATATATGGTGGTGGACAGGAAAAAGGAAGGCGTTCGGGCACTGAAAATGTTGCAGGAATTATGGGGCTTGCGACGGCAGCTACAATTGCATACAGAAATCTTAACAGAAGAATACAGGAAGAAAGTAAAACAAAAGCTTATATTACTAGCAGGATTTTAAGAGAAATTAAGTATTCAGCGCTTAATGGAGATGATGTAAACAGAATATCAGGTAATATGAATTTCTGTTTTAAAGGCATTAATGCAGGAGAACTTGTAATCATGCTTGATAAGGATGGAATATGCGTATCAGCAGGTTCTGCGTGCCATGGCAATTCATCTGGTCCCTCACATGTATTAAAAGCCATAGGGCTTGATGATGAATCAGCACAATCATCTATCAGGCTTACAGTCAGAGGCGGGCTTACAAAAAGGGAATGTGACTATTGTGTGGAATGCATCAAAAAAGCAGTAATGGAGCTAAGAAATGCAGCTATAATCTGATAAATTCAGGCTTTCTTTTCTTGAATACAGTGTAATATTTAAAACCACAACCGGTAAGAATATCTTCAATTATGTCGAACCGGTATCCTACATGATCTGTGTCATGAGCATCAGAGCCGGTGGTGATAATTTCACCGCCCAGCTCATGGTATCTTTTTATTATATCCGGGCATGGGTTCGGGTTTTTAAGACCATATTTAAGACCGGCAGTATTAATTTCTATGCCTTTTCCGTTTTCGATAAGCATGCGTAGTATAGTGTCTATATAGTCATAATAATCCATCCAGTTATATGCAGTATCTTTACCAGGTGCATATCGTATAATGTAGTCGAGATGTCCGTAAACATCAAAATTATTGCATACTTTAATAGAATCAATAATACCCTGGTAATATCGTGTTATTCCATCTTTAGCAGATATATTCTGCCAGAATTCTTCATAATATGGGTCCTCACCATATATAAGGTGTGAGGAGCCGATGATAAAATCCAAGACAGATGATTTATCATATTCGTTAACTTTTTTAGCAACGGATGGCATAAGTCCCTGTTCCACTCCGATATTGATATCTATAATATTTGAATATTTTTCTTTTAATCTGGCTATATTATCTATGTAGTTGTTAAAATCCAGTATAAACAGAATCTCACCATTTTCAGGAGGATAATCAAAATCGTTGTGATCAGTAAAACATATGGATTTCAGCCCGAGTTTGATTGCTTTATTAATAACATTTTCAGGCGGATTGTCTGAATCCGAAGAAAAAGAAGTGTGTAAATGATAATCAGATAGTCTGCCGTGATAATTGTTTGAAAACATAATAATCTCCATTCTGTGCATGCTGTTATAATAAGTCTGTGCTTTATGCACACATGCACAAACTATATATACTCAATATATCATATGATAATTTAATTAATAATTCAATACTATGATACCAGGGTCAAGGGTCTAAACCTGCATGAATTTGCTCATAGTTGTGGTCAAAAGTATTTAGCTTCAGCTTATGTATGTGGATTGCTACATTGTTTTGCGATTTACGCAATATATCGGTGAATTGTTTTTACAAAAATGGTTTTTATATCTAAAACTCTTGAAAATATTGCTTTTGATTGTTATTATGTAAACGTAATTTTACATTCTTTACACAAAATGCACATTAATTTTGCAAAGTAAAGCAATATTATATGTGCAGGACAGGAGAAAAAAGTGGATATTGAGTTAGTTGGCAATTTGTTTATTTTTGCGGGCGGCATAGGTATGTTCCTTTATGGAATGAACATTATGGCCGATGGTATGCAGAAGTCAGCTGGAAGTAAGATGAAACAGCTTATTGGGTATCTGACCAGAAACAGATTACTGGCGGTTCTGGTAGGAGCATTTATAACTGCAATTATTCAGAGTAGTGGTGCTACTACAGTCATGGTTGTAGGTTTTGTTAATGCAGGACTTATGACACTTGTCCAGGCAGTCGGAGTTATAATGGGTGCCAATATAGGTACAACTATTACAGCATGGATTGTTTCACTTGGACAGTTAGGTGATGCAGTTAAAGTGTTAAAGCCAGAGTTTTATGCACCTTTGCTTGTTGGTATTGGCGCAGTTCTTGTATTATTTAGTAAGAAACCAAAGAAGAAAATGGCAGGAGAAATTATAGTTGGTATAGGTCTTTTGTTCCTGGGATTAAGTTTTATGTCACAGTCTATATCACCATATACAGATGCTCCTATTTTTTCAAAAGCATTTGAAGTTGTAGGAAATAATCCTTTGCTTGGAATACTCATAGGTATTATTGTTACAGCACTTTTACAGAGTTCATCAGCATCAGTTGGTATACTTCAGACACTTGCTATTAACGGTGTTGTTACAACTAATGCAGCTGTATTCATAACGTTAGGACAGAATATCGGTTCGTGTGTGACTGCAATCATATCAAGTGCAGGAACAACACGAAATGCAAAAAGAGCAGCATGTATGCACCTTCTGTTTAATATTGCAGGTGCTGTCATATTTGGAACTGCAGCATTTATATTGTTTATGGTAAGACCGGCGCTTGCCACACATAACATAACAAGTGTAGAGATTTCACTGTTCCATACATTTTTTAATATTATATGTACTACGATTATGATGCCATTCGGTGGACTTCTTGTTAAGCTGTCAGGCATGATAATAAGAGAAAAGTCACTGGATGAGGAAAATGCCACACTTGAGGCAAGTGATAATTATGCAGCTGAACTGGCAAGACATTTTGATAACAGAATATTAGAGCAGCCATCAGTTGCTGTTGACAGAGCATTAAGCGAAGTTGTTATTATGGGTAATCTTGCTCTTGATAATATAAAATATTCAGCAAAGGCAGTTATCAATAACGACCAGGATATGATAGATAAGGTAATAGATACAGAACATAAGGTGGATCTGTATGAAAAGTATCTTACAGAATATCTTATAAAGGTGAATAATTTATCTATTACAGAGGAACAGCATCTTATGATTAATAATCTGTTCCATGCTATTATAGATATAGAAAGAGTGTCAGACCACGCTGAAAATATGGCGGATCTGGCTAAATATAAGATAGAAAACGGCATAATATTTTCACAGCATGCCATGGAAGAACTTAAAGCACTTTATGAAAAGGTTGTTGTAAGTTTCTCAGAGGCAGTTAAGGCAAGAGAAAAACTGAGTCGTGTAGCAGCAGAGAATGTATGCAGAATAGAAGATGAGGTTGACGATATGGAAGAAGAGTTAAGGAATAAACATATCGAAAGATTGTCATCTGGTCTGTGTAAGCCATCTAATGGTGTAATATTCCTGGATACATTGTCTAATTTTGAGAGAATGTCAGATCATGCTAACAATATAGCAGACTGCGTATTGGAAGAACTTGCACAGAAGAAATAAGAAAAACAATGATATTGGAATAGACATTATAAAGGATTTTGCTTTAATTTGATGCAATATAATGGAGTTTTATAGAATAATTTGTAAAAAATAGTAATTAACACTTGATATTTTAAACTAGTTTATGTAGAATATCTGTAGTTGATTTTTTATTAACAATCTTTATATTAGGAGGATTTATTTTTATGTCAGTAAAAGTTGCGATTAATGGTTTTGGACGTATCGGTAGACTTGCATTCAGACAGATGTTTGGTGCAGAGGGTTATGAGTTTGTTGCTATCAACGATCTAACAAGCCCTAAGATGTTAGCTCATCTTTTAAAGTATGATTCATCACAGGGAAGATACGTTAACTTTGGTGAAGAAGATCAGGTAACAGCTGATGATGAAGCTGGTACAATTACTGTAAAGGGTAAGACAATTAAAATCTACAAAGAGCCAGATGCTAACAACTGCCCATGGGGAGATCTTGATGTAGATGTAGTTCTTGAATGCTCAGGTTTCTACACATC
>JBNMGS010000166.1:0-4882 GCA_050872365.1 Lachnospira sp. | reverse complement strand
TTTCCTGGGCTGTCTTTAATACCTCAAGACAACTTGCTGGTATCAGAAGTTCTAATTCTCTTCCATTATAAAAATGTCCTGCCATACTAATCCTCATTTCTGCGCGATTTTACCTGTAAAAGTCAGTGTCTGGTGCGCACAGCCACTAACTTTAATTATATTATTTTTTTACACTTAAGGTTATGCCATCTCCAATTGGAACTATAGATGTTATAAGTGAATCATTGTGTGTAAGTTCATAAACATACTCTCTTATTCTCGTATGTATTGTCCTGTCTCTTCTTGTAACAATATATCTCGACTCCACCAGCTCACCTTCCTGAAGAATATTATCAGATATAAGTAACCCCTCTGATGGCATAAGCCTTAATATCTCTGGAAGATAATTAATATACTGTCCTTTAGCCGCATCCATAAATATAAAATCATATGGTCCTTTAAGCTTTTTTAAGACATCCATGGCATCTCCCTCTATCCGCCTTATGCAATCATCTTTACCGGCTCTCTTTATATTATTTCGTGCAATCGGAATTCTCTTATCATAATTCTCTATCGTGTCTATTCTGCAATCCTGCGGCATATTTTCACTCATAAGAATAGATGAGTAACCTACTGCCGTTCCCACTTCAAGGATCGATTGTGGCTGCTTAAGTTTAAGCAACACCTTTAGCAGATTGCCCATCTCTTTTCTTATAATTGGGACCTGGTCCTCAATTGCCTCTTTTTCTATTGTATTACATATATCAGAATTACCACGATCAAGTGAATTAATATAAGATACAACCCTTTCATTTACAATCACTGCCGTATCCTCCATAAATCAAACAACTGTATAAATATAATACACATGTATTTTATACATTTATTCACTCTCACTGCTGCTATCGCTAACTCCGGATAATATCTTCATCATCTCGGTTGGTTTCATACTTGTATTAAGGCTGTATGTTCCATCTTTAAACTGGTCTTTATAATCTGATAACTTGACCTGAAAGTAAAATACAGCCTTATCATCTATAAGCCCTTTATCATATAGCTGTGATGCCAGCTTCTTAGCTGATATTCCGCTGCTTATCGTCACATCAACTATCTTTGCATTATCTGCTGTATCAATTGATTTTTCATTAAATATCCTGTTACCAAATGTATACGCTTTGGTTCCGGCTGTTGCAATTATAGCAACAGCAATAGCTATAAATAATGCATTCAACGATATTGAGACAATCATTCTAATAGATTTATTATTCATAATTAATTATCCATCCATTCATCAACTAAGAAAATCAAGATCAAAATCAATTGAATCAACTATTGTTCTGCATATATCCTGTACCATTCTGCATAAACATACTTCTGCAAGCAGATATCTGTTAACCATATTTTGATTTCTCATATCCTTATACTGATTATTAAGTTCTTCCTGGGCAGCAAATATATCTTCTACCTGACCACAATTCTGTATTTCATAATTTCTTCTGCGAAACTCGTCAATACTTCTTTTCAGGTTAGGATCCATGTTAACAATTGCCTCTAACCTTTTATACTCTTTATACTCTGCGCTTTCCCTAATGGTATCTGCTATATCAGCTTTCAACTGATCTATTTTTTGCATTAAACACTCCCATATAACCATAATCTCACATAGTACCAAAATACCTGATTTTATTATGCTGGCAACTCTATAACTGTGCTTCCATAATTATAGGAAGAATCACTGGATTTCTCTTCATTTTCTTCCATAAAAATTCACTAAGATCATCTTTAATAATATTCTTAATCTTACTCCAGTCGGTAATGTTCTTATCAAGGCACCTAAGTACCGAATCTGTAACTATAGCTTTAGCCTCATCAAGAAGTTCTTCTGCTTCCCTGACATACACGAAACCTCTTGTCACTATATCAGGACCTGCTATCAACTGTCCGCTGTACTTCTCAAGAGTAAGAACTACTATGATGATACCATTCTCTGCAAGGTTCTGTCTATCCCTTAATACTATATTACCTACGTCACCTACACCAAGACCATCTACAAGTATAGCTCCTGTGTGCACTTTGCCCACTATATCGGCCTTTTCATCACTTAACTCAATAACATCACCTGACTTGGCTATTATAACATGATCCTTATCATAGCCAAGAGACATGACAACTTCTTTCTGTGCTATAAGATGTCTGTATTCACCATGAACAGGTATAGCATACTTTGGCTTAAGAAGTGAATATACAAGCTTGATTTCTTCCTGACAGGCATGTCCTGATACATGTGTATCCTGGAATATAACCTTCGCACCTTTCATACCAAGTTCGTTAATAACCCTTGCAACTGATTTCTCATTGCCTGGGATAGGAGTTGATGAAAAGACTACGCAATCACCAGGCTGTATTGATACTTTTCTATGGAGATTAGCTGCCATTCTTGATAAGGCTGCCATAGATTCTCCCTGACTGCCAGTCGTTATAAGTACAATCTGCTCAGGTGTGTAGTTCTTCATTGACTCTGTTTCAATAAGAGTTCCATCTGGGATATGAAGATATCCAAGGTCTTCCGCAACATCTATGATATTTACCATACTGCGTCCCTCAACGCATACTTTTCTTCCATATGCCACTGCTGCATTAATAATCTGCTGTACCCTGTCTACATTAGATGCAAATGTTGCTATTATTATCCTACTGCTCTTATTATCATTGAATATCTTATCAAATGTACTTCCTACTGTTCTTTCCGACATTGTAAAACCTGGTCTTAATGCATTAGTACTGTCGCACATAAGAGCAAGTACACCTTTTTTACCAAGCTCTGCAAATCTCTGCAGATCTATTGGCGTACCATTAACCGGCGTATAATCCACCTTGAAATCTCCTGTATGAACAAGAATACCTGCAGGTGAAAATATAGCAAGTGCTGCTGCATCTGCAATACTATGATTAGTCCTTATAAACTCAACCCTGAAATCACCAAGAGTTACAGACTGTCCATATTTAACAACCTTTCTTTTGACCTCACGCAGCATATTGTGTTCTTTTAATTTAGACTCTATAAGTCCCATAGTGAGTCTTGTTGCATATATAGGTACATTAACCTCTTTTAATACATATGGAATTGCACCTATATGGTCTTCATGTCCATGAGTTATAACAAACGCCTTAACCTTATCAATATTATCCTTAAGATATGTTACATCTGGAATAATAAGATCTATTCCTAACATTTCTTCTTCCGGGAAACTAAGTCCACAATCTACAACAACAATACTGTTATCATATTCGATGGCAGTAATATTCATACCAATCTGTTCAAGTCCACCAAGAGGTATGACCTTAACAGAACCTACATTTTCCTTTTTCATTAAGCACCTCGTCCTTTTTAATACTTATATCAGAATCAAAAGTCTTATTGTGTAAGCACAAACGACTTTCTTACCTTTTGATTCTTACTTTACAATCATTATCATTACAATAATTAATTCACAATTAAGACTATGCAGCCTCATTATCACTATAAAATCACGTATAATACATACGCAAAAAAAGAGTTTCATAAACGCACCGAAACCCTTCGAAAGCACATAATCAACTATACAAGTTCAATTCCATCATCCATAAGCTCTGCAAATATTCTGCTTATTGCATCAAACTCTGTATCTTCTTCAACAAATTCATACACTGCCTCTGTATCCTCAGCAGCAGAAGTGTCTTTTAATATATAGCACTGGGCATCATCTTCTTCTGAATCAGCTACTAATAAATAATTCACACCATTAACTCTGGTTTCATCTATTATATATAATTCAACTTTTTCATTATCATCCGTCACAAATGTAAGCTTTTCCATATATATCCTCATTTCTACGCTTTCTTGCGCATACCCGATTTGTGGCAAGTACACATAAAACATAGTTTTCCTATGTCTACTACTTCATTCCCTGATTATCAAGATATCCTTGTAGTATGAATACCGCAGCTATCTGATCTATAACTGCTTTTCTGTTCTCACGTCTTACGCCACTCTCCATAAGTGCTTTCTCTGCCGAAACTGTTGTAAGACGTTCATCCCACATAACAACCTCAAGACCTGTTCTTCTTTCGAGATTCCTAGCAAACTCCATACAGGCTTCTGCTCTTTCTCCCACTGTATTGTTCATATTCTTAGGTAATCCAACAACTATCCTGTCTACATCATTCTGACTGATAATTTCTTCAATCCTTGCATATGTTTTTCTAAGCTTGTTCTCTTCTTTTCTAGTTATTGTTTCAACCGGCTGTGCTGTTATACCAAGTGCATCACTAAGAGCAACTCCTACTGTTTTCGTTCCGTAATCCAAACCTATTACTCTCATATGCTTCTATTACAATCCTTTTCCTTCGATAAAATACTTTATCACTTCTTCTACAAGCTCATCTCTTTCGACTTTCATAATAAGGCTTCTTGCGTTGTTATGACTTGTTATATAAGTTGGATCTCCTGACATTATATATCCAACAATCTGATTGACTGGATTATAACCTTTTTCCTTAAGCGCAAGATATACCTGTTCTAGTATTCCTTCCACTGATATTGTTTTTTCTGGTTGTGTTTTAAAAAATTGCGTATTATTGTTTATCATATCTACCACGTCCCTTTCGTATACATTACTATAATATACCATATCTGCAAATAAAACTAGAGCAGATTTCTGATTTATTTCTTAATCAATTTTCTTTTTACTACGTCCATTTCAGCTTTTATCACCTCTGAACTTACGATATCTGCGCCTGTAGCATTTATATTAACGTCTATTTTATAAGTAAAAAATGAATATGTCAAATTTAAAAGGCATATGAGAAATTTTCCCACATGCCTTTTAAACCATTTATTTATATTACATCATTTCTTTTATTT
>JBNMGS010000165.1:0-4908 GCA_050872365.1 Lachnospira sp. | reverse complement strand
GTGCTATCTTCGGTGATAGAAAGCCTGGAGTCGAATGATACATTTCAGAATATAGTTAAGGTTATATTACATAAATCTAACGAATATATTCAGGCAGAATATATTGTAATTGTGCAGAAGAATTCAGACGAGAATGGACTTGATTATGTTGCATCAGAAGGTAAAGCAGATGAATTTATTAATCGTCTGGATGATGGAGAGTATTCAATAGAAGAATTAGAAAAAAATGCAGGTGTATATTCAGGTTCGGATTCCTGTAAGAAAGAGTGCGTTGTTCCTATTAAGATTAATGGAATTAATGCCATGTATATAATTATACATAATATTAAAGATGGAATGTCAAAAGAACTTGAAGGGTTAATACACAGCATAGTTTCCATTATACAGAACACGGCACAGATGAGGGTTACAAACAATTCGTTGTTGTCATCATATGAGGTACTTAAGGATATTCTTAACAACATAGGCTCAGGTATTATAGTATGCGATAGGAGTACGGCTAATGTCCTGTTTTCCAACAAAGTTGCAGCGGAGTCAAAAGAGATACAGAGTGCTATCAGGGAATGTATGCAGGAACTTATGTCATCAGAGGAATACAAGACTTATCTTGATAGAAAGAAAGCATATGATGAGGATGATGGTACAGACTATGTTAAACCATATATACGTCCTATTGAAAAATACAGTGCGGAATCAGGATTGTGGTTTGAAATCAGATTCACCAATCTGGTATGGATAGATGGAAGTGAGGTTATTGTCTGCATTGCATCTGATATAACACAGAAAAAGAAAAGCCAGCAGAAGATAGAATTCCAGGCACACAACGATTTCCTTACAGGACTCTATAACCGTATGAAGTGTGAATCAGATCTTAAAAAGATTATCAAGCAGTCTGTTAAAGACGGGGTTAAAGGTGCTGTTTTGTTTATCGATCTTGACGATTTCAAGCATATTAATGATGGACTTGGACATCAGTATGGGGATGTACTCTTACAGCAGATAGCTGCAGGACTTCAGAGTATAGTAGGACTTCGTGGCAAATGTTATCGTATGGGTGGAGATGAGTTTGTTGCTATTGTTATGCCTGACATGTTTAGTGAACTTGAGCGTATAGCCAACAAGGTAAAGGATATGTTTAACAAGCCATGGTATCTAATGGAAACAGAATATTTCTGTACTATGAGTATGGGTATAGCCATATTTCCGGATGACAGCAAGGATGTACATGAGATTATAAGACTTGCTGATATAGCGATGTATGAGTCTAAGAAGAACGGAAAGAATGGTTATACATTTTATGATAGCTGCAGTAAACTCAACACAGCAAGAAGACTTGATATTGAGAATAATATGAGACAGGCTGTTACATCAGGCATAGATGAATTCGTTGTATTTTACCAGCCGGTTGTAGATATAAGGACAGGGGAATGTTCATCCTGCGAGGCACTTGTAAGATGGGACAGCAAGGCATTAGGTTTCATGGGACCAGGCGATTTTATACCACTTGCTGAGTATCTTGGACTTATAACATCTATAGGTGATTATGTTCTTGAAGAAGCATGCAGACAGTGCAGATATTGGAATGAGCATGGCATGCCTGATTTTCATATCAATGTTAATCTTTCAGTAGTACAGCTGTTACAGAAGGATGTGGTTGGAACAGTTTCACGTATACTAAAGAAAACAGGTGTTAATCCACATAATATAGTACTGGAGATAACAGAAAGCTTTGCGATTAACGATATGGACAGAGTGCTTGAGATAATAAAAGGAATCAAGGAGTTGGGACCAAGAATAGCCCTTGATGATTTCGGAACAGGTTATTCATCACTTAACTATATTAAACAGCTTCCACTTGATATCATAAAGGTTGATAAAACATTTATTGATGATATAGTTGAAGATGAATATGCACAGGCGTTTATAAAGCTGATTGTGGAACTGTCAGATACGATTGATACAAGCATTATTGTAGAAGGTGTTGAGAACGAAGCACAGCTTAACATACTTAAGGAGCTGGGAGTTGACTATATACAGGGATTCTATTATGGAAAACCGGTTCCGGCGTATGAGTTTGAAAAACTAAACTTTAGGGGGGAAATTAATCATGAGAATGCTGATAAAGAATGGTAGAATTATTGATCCAGCAAGTAATACAGACGAAGTTAAGGATCTTCTTGTTACAGATGGTGTGATTGAAAAGGTAGCAAAGGATATAGAAGATGATGCAGATAGCATAATAGATGCTAAGGGTTGTTATGTTATGCCGGGACTTATAGATCTTCACGTACATTTCCGTGAGCCAGGATTTGAACATAAGGAAACCATAAGAACAGGTGCAAGGGCAGCTGCAAGAGGTGGTTTTACAACTGTGTGTACTATGCCAAACACTAAGCCTGTTATAGATAGTGTTGAGATGGTTGAATATATTAAGAATAAGGCAGAAGAAGTTACAGATATCAATATACTTCCAATTGCAGCTATAACAGCGGGGCAGGATGGAGAATATCTGACAGATTTTGAAAGCCTTAAAGAGGCAGGTGCAGTAGCTGTTAGCGAGGATGGAAAGTCAGTCATGAATGCCAGAGTAGCAAGACAGGCTATGAGACTTGCAGCAGAGGTTGATATTCCGGTGTTTGCACATTGTGAGGATAAGAATCTTGCAGCACGTGGTGTTATGAATGCCGGTAATCATGCAAGAGAATTAGGATTTTATGGAATTATGAATGCAGTTGAGGATATAATAGTTGCAAGAGATATACTTCTTGCCAAGAATACAGGAGCAAAGCTTCATCTGTGCCATTGTTCTACAGAGGATAGTGTACGTATGATAGCTGATGCCAAGAAGGAAGGCATGGATATAACAGCAGAGGTTACACCACATCATTTTACACTTACAGAGGATGCCATAACAGAAGATGATGCTAACTATAAGATGAATCCGCCACTCCGTACAAGGAAAGATGTTGACAAGCTTATAGAAGGTCTTAAGAGCGGTGTTATAGATTGCATAGCAACAGATCATGCACCACATCATAAGACTGAGAAGGAAAGAGGATTCGTAGAAGCACCTTTCGGTATAACAGGTCTTGAAACATCAGTGGCACTCACTATAACAGAGCTTGTAAAGAAAGGTGTGCTTACACCACTTCAGATGGCAGAGAGGATGAGTTATACACCAGCTAAGATTATAGGGATAGATAAAGGTACACTTCTTCCAGGAAAGGTAGCAGATATAACAATAATAGATCCAGATGAAGAGTATATTATCGACAGCAACACATTTGCATCCAAGGGTCACAATACACCTTTCAATGGAAAGAAGGTATCAGGACAGGTAAGATATACTATTGTTTCAGGTAAGGTTGTATACTCTAATAACAACGGAACAGAAGTTATTATTGATAAAGATGTTCCAAAGTTGTAGAATAATGTGGACATACAGATATATAGCAACTATTCTTATGAGATCATGATATGAGTAATAAGATAAGAACAGCCGGATATCAGACGATGGGAAACGATTATGTTTACAATGATTCTAAAGGAAATGTGAAAGTAATGATTGTTAAGATTGATAGCTGTATTTGTGTATATAATGATTTCCTAAGGAAAATATCGTAAAAGTATCTATATGTCACAACAAGAATAGAAAAGGAGATACTATCGTATGATAAACAAGTTAGTAGATAAGATTGTAAAGACTAATGCACCAGTAGTTGTTGGACTTGATCCTATGATGAAGTTTATTCCTGAACACGTTCAGGCAGCAGCATTTGAACAGTATGGAGAAACTTTAGAAGGAGCAGCAGAGGCTATATGGCAGTTTAATAAGTCTATCATTGATAATATATATGATATAGTTCCAGCGGTTAAGCCTCAGATTGCTATGTATGAACAGTTTGGCATAGAAGGACTTAAGGTTTTTAAGAAAACAGTTGACTACTGCCATGAAAAAGATATGGTTGTAATCGGTGATGTCAAGAGAGGTGATATCGGTTCAACTTCAGAAGCATATGCAGTAGCACATCTTGGAAAGGTTAAGGTTGGCTCTAAGCTTTTAACTCCTTTTGATGAGGATTTTGCAACAGTTAATCCATATCTTGGTTCAGATGGTATCAATCCGTTTATCAAGGTATGCCAGGAAGAGAATAAAGGTATATTCATACTTGTTAAGACTTCTAATCCTTCAAGTGGTGAGTTCCAGGATCAGCTTATTGACGGTAAGCCACTCTATGAGCATGTAGGTGCAAAGGTTGATGAGTGGGGAAGCCAGTGTATGGGTGATACATACAGCAATGTAGGTGCTGTTGTGGGTGCTACATATCCAGAGATGGGTAAAACATTAAGAAAGGTTATGCCTAAGGCATATATTTTAGTTCCAGGCTATGGCGCACAGGGTGGTAAGGCAGAAGATCTTGCTGCATTCTTTAACCCGGATGGACTTGGTGCTATTGTAAACAGCTCAAGAGGAATCATTGCAGCATATAAGAAAGAAGAGTATGCCAAGTTTGGTGATAATAACTTCGGTGAGGCATCAAGACAGGCAGCACTTGATATGATTGCAGATATTAACGGAGCACTTGGAAAGTAGATAATATGTTACAGTTCAGAATCTTTAAAGATTGACTTTGAATAGTAACAATTGATTATGAAGCGGCAATATCAGTTATAATCTCTGATAAAGCCGCTTTTTGTAGGTCAGATAAAGTTGTTTACAAGTGATCTGCAGATGATTTGGCTAAATGTTTTGCCATATATGATGAATGCAGACACCTTATTATTGAGGATATGGCAGGAGCAGATACAGGTTTTACTATATATAATATATATAATGAAGTCAGACACCATAAAGTAAGATAAGAACGGAGAAAAAGCATGATATTAATTAAAAATGGATATATAATC
>JBNMGS010000164.1:0-4909 GCA_050872365.1 Lachnospira sp. | reverse complement strand
GTCTACATGATGTGACAGATAATGATAATAATTCAATACTGCAAAATAATAATAATGATAATAATAACAAGCATAATAGAAACAATCAGAACATAAAAGCTACGGGTGATAATTATGAGCAGGTTATAGATGCAAAAGGAATGATAATTGCGCCTGGACTTATTGATACACATGTACATTTCAGGGATCCGGGTTTTACATACAAAGAAGATATTGAAACCGGAGCAAAGGCAGCAGCAGCTGGTGGTTTCACAACAGTTATGTGTATGGCTAATACAAAGCCGGTTGTAGATAATGTTGAAACACTTAAGTATGTTTTGGATAAGGGAAAGAATACACCTGTAAATGTATATTCTGCTGCAGCAGTTTCAAAGGACTTTAAGGGAGAAGAACTTACAGACTTTAAGAGCCTTAAGGAGGCTGGTGCATATGTATTCACTGATGATGGAATTCCACTTAAGGATGAACTTCTTGTAAAGAAAGCTATGGAAGAGGCAAAGAAGCTTGATATGCCGCTTAGCTTTCATGAGGAGAATCCTGCATTTATAGAACAGCAGGGAATTAACAAGGGGGTTATATCGGACAAGCTGGGTTTAGGCGGAGCACCGGCACTTTCAGAGTATATTATGGTTGCAAGGGACTGTATGCTTGCCCTTGAAACAGGTGCAACTATATGTATACAGCATATAAGCTCAGCAGTGTCAGTTGAACTTGTGAGAACAGCAAAAAGGTTAGGTGCAGATGTTCATGCAGAGGCTACACCTCAGCATTTCTCATTAACCGAAGATATAGTGCTAAAAAAAGGAACACTTGCAAGGGTAAATCCACCTATAAGAACAGAAGAAGACAGGCAGGCCATAATATCTGCGTTAGCAGATGGAACGATAGATATAATAGCAACAGACCATGCACCACATAGCAGGGAAGAAAAAGATAAAGAGTTCAAGGCAGCTCCTAGTGGAATGATAGGACTTGAAACATCTTTGGCACTTGGAGTAACTAATCTTGTAAAGACAGGAAAGCTTACTATGAAAGAACTTCTTTCAAAGATGACTATTAATCCTGCTAAGCTTTATAAGATGGATAAAGGATATATCAAAGAAGGCGGAGTTGCAGATATAGTAATCTATGCTCCAGATGAACAATGGGTTGTAAGTGAAAACTTTGCATCAAAAGCTTCCAATAGTCCTTTTATTGGTGATGAGCTTTATGGTAAAATAAAATACACTATATGTAATGGAAAAGTTGTTTATAGTGATTGTGTGTAGTGATTGTTTATAGTTGAGACTATTGTGAAAAATCAGAATGCTATCTGTTTTTTTTACACTCAGGATTTGTGTCTGTGCGCACTTGGCACAAAACTGTTATGCAAAACATGTGCGCAGAAATGAGGAAATAATATGTCATACAGAGAAAATGCTGCCATAATAAGCACTGCATATCTTGCAGACGGTGTATATGAGATGTGGCTTAAAACAGAGAACATAGCAAAGGAAGCAAGACCGGGACAGTTTATATCAGTATATTCAAATGATGGTTCAAGACTTTTACCAAGACCTATAAGTATATGTAGAATAGATAGTGATAAGTTAAGAATAGTATATCGTATAGCAGGAAAGGGAACTAAAGAGTTCTCACAGATGAGGAAAGGACAGACTCTTGATATACAGGGACCACTTGGAAACGGATATGATATAAAGGCTATATTTGATAAGATTGAAAATGTTGCCGTTCATGAATGTAAGGATGGCGTATGTACATTTAAGCAGGAACATATACCAGTTAAGAAAGCTGTTCTTTTCGGAGGCGGTATAGGTATTCCACCTATGCTTGAGCTTGCAAAGCAGCTTGAGTGTGATACAGAGGCAGTATTAGGTTATAGAGATGGACAGCTTTTCTTAAAGTCAGAGTTTGATGAATATGCACATGTAACAGTTGCAACAGAAGATGGAAGTGTTGGAACTAAGGGAAATGTTCTTGATGCAGTAAAAGAGAATAATATTACAGGTGATGTGATATTTGCATGTGGACCAACACCTATGTTACGTGCTATCAAGGAATATGCCATAAGTAATAATATCCCTTGTTACGTATCATTGGAAGAAAAGATGGCATGTGGAATAGGCGCATGTCTTGCATGTGTATGCAAGTCTACAGAAAAAGATGAACATTCACAGGTTAATAACAAGAGAGTATGCAAAGAAGGACCTGTGTTTGATGTTAAGGAGGTAGAGTTATAGTGGCAGCTGAAGTTAATCCGGTTAATCCTGCTGATGTAAATATGAAAGTAAATATCGCAGGTGTAGAATTCAACAATCCTGTAACAGTAGCCTCAGGAACATTTGGTTCAGGTATGGAGTATTGTGAGTATGTAGATTTAAACAAGTTAGGAGCGGTTACTACAAAAGGTGTTGCTAATGTCCCATGGCCAGGTAATCCTACACCTAGAATTGCAGAAACATATGGTGGCATGATAAATGCTATAGGACTTCAGAATCCCGGTCTTGATACATTTGTCAAGAGAGATATACCATTTCTTAAGCAGTATGATACACGTATAATTGTAAATGTTTGTGGAAAAACAGAAGAAGATTATGTAGATGCTGTTGAAAAATTAGGTGAACAGCCGGTAGATATGCTTGAAATCAATATATCATGTCCTAATGTCAAGGAAGGTGGTATAGCATTTGGACAGGTTCCGGCAATGGCAGAACATATAACAAAGGCAGTCAAGAAAGTAGCAAAGCAGCCAGTTATTATGAAGCTAAGTCCTAATGTTACAGATATAACAGAAATGGCCAAAGCGGTAGAAGCAGGTGGAGCAGATGCAGTGTCACTTATTAATACTATAACAGGTATGAAGATAGATATTAACAGAAGAACATTTGCAGTAGCAAACAAGACAGGTGGACTTTCAGGACCAGCTATTAAGCCGGTTGCTGTAAGAATGGTGTATCAGGTGGCAAATGCAGTCAAGCTTCCAATCATAGGTATGGGTGGAATCGCGAGTGCCGAGGATGCACTCGAGTTTCTTATGGTTGGTGCAACTATGGTTTCAGTTGGTACAGCTAACTTTAATGATCCTATGACGACTATTAAAGTAGTTGATGGAATAAGAGATTACTGTGCACGTAATGGAATTACAGATGTTAATGAGCTTGTTGGCTGTGTAAAGTAATAATTGTGATATAGCTAAAAACTATAACCTATAATACATATTAGGAATAATATTTACTATTGACCTACTAGGTTAAAGGATGTATTATAATGACATCGACAGAACAACATATCTTAGGGATATGTAAATAACAATAGAATTTCTATATGGAGGACATTATTATGGCAAAGAAACATTACGAAGACAGAAATCTTAAGTTTGAAACATTACAGTTACATGTAGGACAGGAACAGCCTGATCCAGTTACAGATGCAAGAGCAGTTCCAATCTATCTTACATCATCATATGTATTCCATAACAGCCAGCACGCAGCTGACAGATTCGGTCTTAAGGATGCAGGTAACATCTACGGACGTCTTACTAATCCAACAGAAGACGTATTTGAAAAGAGAATTGCAGCGCTTGAGGGTGGTGTAGCAGCACTTGCAGTAGGTTCTGGAGCAGCAGCTTTATCATATGCATTCCAGGCACTTGCACATGCTGGTGACCATATCGTAGCAGCTAAGAATATTTATGGTGGTACATATAACCTTTTAGCACATACACTTCCAGATTACGGAATTGAAGCTACATTCGTAGATCCTTTTGATTATGATGCTATTGAAGCAGCTATCAGACCTAACACAAAGGCAGTTCAGATTGAAACACTTGGTAACCCTAACTCAGAAGTTGTTGATATTGAAAGAATAGCAAAGATTGCACATGCACACAATATTCCACTTGTAGTTGATAATACATTTGCAACACCTTACCTTGTAAGACCTATCGAATACGGTGCTGATATTGTAGTTCATTCAGCAACTAAGTTCATCGGTGGACATGGTACAACACTTGGTGGTGTAATCGTAGACAGCGGTAAGTTTGACTGGGTTGCAGCAGCTGATAAGTTCCCATGGTTAGTTGAACCAAATGTATCATATCACGGTGTAAGCTTTGCAAAGGATACAGCCCCAGCAGCATTTGTTACATACATCAGAGCTATCCTTCTTCGTGATACAGGTGCTACAATTTCACCTATACATTCATTCATCTTCCTTCATGGACTTGAAACATTATCACTTCGTGTAGAAAGACACGTTGAAAATGCATTAAAGGTAGTTCAGTACTTAAAGGACCAGCCATTAGTAGAAAAGGTTAACCATCCATCTATTTCAACTAATGCTGAACAGCAGGAGCTTTACAAGAAGTACTTCCCTAACGGTGGCGGTTCTATCTTTACATTTGAAATCAAGGGTGGAGCAGCAGAAGCACAGAAGTTTATCGATAATCTTGAATTATTCTCACTTCTTGCAAATGTAGCTGATGTTAAGTCACTTGCTATACATCCAGCAAGCACAACTCATTCAGAGTGCAACGAAGCAGAACTTCTTGACCAGGGAATTAAGCCTAACACAATCAGACTTTCAATCGGTACAGAAAATATCGATGATATTATCGAAGACCTTGATGAAGCATTTAAGGCTATTCAGGAATAATAATAGAAAAGTGTTGAAAGTTGTAGGATATAGTGCTACAGTTTATATATAAATTTATAAACAGATACGAAAGGGGTTTTATTAACAATGATTTATGCATCACTTAATGCCAAAAAAGGAAATTATCAGTATCCAGCAGCTATTGCTACAGCTTTAGAATTTCTTGCAAAGCCAGAAACAGCAGAACTTCCAGTAGGAAGATATGAGCTTGATGGAGATAATATTTTCGTACTTATTCAGGACCAGACAACAGCTC
>JBNMGS010000163.1:0-4960 GCA_050872365.1 Lachnospira sp. | reverse complement strand
TCACATGTATTAGAAATTGTAGATAATAACTCGGCAGCTTCCGAGGAAACAGCAGCAGTAAGTGAAGAGCAGGCTGCACAGGTACAGACTATGGTACATATTATGGAGAAGTTTACTATAAGTTAGTTGGTTATTGTTTAGAGCTATGCACAGCATTTTTGAGATTGGCTCTGGATGGTAATGTTAATTTGACATTCATCTTACAATATTGAATGAACAGAGTATATATGATACAATCTCACTATGGTGCTTTTATGATGATTTAATGTGCTAAAGTTAGAATACATTTTGACACAGACATTTATATTAGAATAAAGTGCCATGGATATGCAGGTATTAAAGTTTATGATACCTGACTCTATAAAAATCAGGACAATTAAAGAAAGGCGGATTGCAGGAATGAACGACAGATATCAGACACCACTTGCCGAGAGATATGCAAGTAAGGAGATGCAGTACATATTTTCTCCAGATATGAAGTTTAAGACATGGAGAAAGTTATGGATTGCTTTAGCAGAAACAGAGGCAGAATTAGGACTTCCTATCACACAGGAGCAGATTGATGAGCTTAAGGCACATCAGGATGACATTAATTATGAAGATGCTAAGAAGAGAGAGAAAGAAGTTCGTCATGATGTTATGTCGCATGTATATGCGTATGGTCTTCAGTGTCCAAAGGCTAAAGGAATTATTCACCTTGGTGCTACATCATGTTATGTAGGTGATAATACAGATATCATAATTATGACAGAAGGTTTAAAGCTTGTTCGTAAGAAGCTTGTAAATGTAATTAACGAGCTCTCTAAGTTTGCAGATAAGTATAAGGCACAGCCTACACTTGCTTTCACACATTTCCAGCCAGCACAGCCTACAACAGTTGGAAAGAGAGCTACACTCTGGATGAATGAGCTTGTTATGGATCTTGAAGATCTTGATTATGTATTATCAACTATGAAGCTTCTTGGATGCAAGGGTACAACAGGTACACAGGCTTCATTCCTTGAGCTTTTCAATGGTGATCAGGACAAAATCCGCCAGATTGATAAAAAGATTGCAGAGAAGATGGGATTTGATAAGTGTGTTCCTGTATCAGGACAGACTTACTCACGTAAGGTTGATACAAGAGTACTTAATATTCTTGCAGGTATTGCAGCATCAGCGCACAAGTTCTCTAATGATATAAGATTATTGCAGCATCTTAAGGAGGTTGAAGAACCATTTGAAAAGTCACAGATAGGTTCATCAGCTATGGCATATAAGAGAAATCCTATGAGAAGTGAACGTATGGCTTCGCTTGCAGATTATGTTCTATGTGATGCACTTAATCCAGCTATTGTATCAAGTACACAGTGGTTTGAAAGAACACTTGACGATTCTGCCAACAAGAGACTTTCTGTACCAGAAGGTTTCCTTGCAGTAGATGGTATTCTTGATCTTTATCTTAATGTGGTAGATGGACTTGTAGTATATGACAAGGTTATAACTAAGCATATGATGGCAGAACTTCCATTTATGGCTACAGAGAATATTATGATGGATGCTGTTAAGGCAGGAGGAGACAGACAGGAGCTCCATGAAAGAATCAGAGAGCTTTCTATGGTCGCAGGAAAGAGAGTCAAAGAGGAAGGTCTTGATAACAATCTTCTTGAACTGATAGCTGCAGATCCAATGTTTGGAGTTACACTTGAGGAGCTTCAGGCTAAGCTTGATCCTATTAAGTATGTAGGACGTTCCAGAGAGCAGGTTGAAGAATATCTTGCAGAAGTTATTAAGCCTATACTTGATGCTAATGCAGATGATCTTGGACTTACAGCACAGATTAATGTATAAAATAATGTATATGTATTACAGATAATTCAACAATATATCAGGCATGCGTGTTAGTGAATAAGGATTGGCGATTATTTAGTTGCTGTATTTGTTATATTGACATGCGTGCCTTGTGTTATATTAGAAAGATAAAGGTAGTTTCTGATGAAACAGTTTCTAAAGAAGAATAGGAAAAATATATTTAATGCAATATTTCTTGTGCTTATGTTTGTGCTGACATTGTATTATGTGTTTCATGGCTCTGATGACAGTTTATCAGAGGTGTGGGATAAAATGCAAATGGCCAGACCGGGCTGGCTTTTGCTTTCAGCTGTGTTTATAGTATTGTTTATATATGGAGAATCTCATATTATACATTATCTGCTTAAAACATTTGGCATAAAAGCGCGCAGATTTACGTGTTTTCTGTATTCATGCGCAGGTTTCTTCTTTAGTTGTATAACACCATCTGCATCAGGAGGGCAGCCCATGCAGGTGTATTATATGAAAAGAAATAAAATACCAATACCAGTTGCGACAGTTATTCTTATGATAATTACAATTACATATAAGGCTGTTTTGGTGGCTGTAGGAGTATGGCTTATAATATTTGACAGGAATTTCATAATGCAAAGGCTTGATGGAATATTATTTATATTTTATCTTGGAATATTTCTTAATGTTGTATGCATTGCCATTCTTCTCATTCTTGTGTTTAATAATAAGCTTGCTGCTAATCTGTGTCTTGGTTTAATCAGATTGCTTGAAAAGCTTCATTTTATGAAACATAGAAAAGGCAGAATAGAAAGTTTTATGGCATCCATGGATGTTTATAAAAGGACGGCTGCGTATTTTAAGAGTCATATCAGGGTTGTTTTAAATGTGTTTGGTATTACAATATTACAGAGATTTGCATATTTTTTTACAACATATTTTATATATAAGTCGTTTGGTTTAAGTGGTACAAATATGTATACAGTAGTTATGCTGCAGGCCGTTATATCGCTCTCGGTTGATATGCTTCCACTGCCGGGCGGTATGGGAATAAGTGAAGCGTTATTTAATGTAATATTCCTTCCTGTTTTTGGTACAGAACTTCTTACGGCAGGCATGATACTCAGCAGGTCATTCAGCTTTTATACAGAGCTTTTTGTAAGTGCTGTATTTACTATATTTGCACATATATATATTGGCCGGTTTACTAAAAAAGAAGCTGTGGAGACATAAACAATTATATTATGGGAATTTGAAGTGTTAGAGGATTGCGTAAATTGCAAAGCAATGGAGCAATCCGTATACATCAGTTGGGGGCAAAATACCTTTTGACCCCAACATCTTTGCTATATGGCTAAGAATAAAAATAGAAAACTTATATTAAGATTGAGCTGACCATAGTTAATAAGTATAAGTTATATACATAAGATTTGGAAATGAGGATTACAATGATTGGATTTTTTGATTATACGGTAGTGCTTACATACATAAGCCTTATGATTTCAATGTATGGAATTACTTTATGTGCAGATGGACATTTTAAGAGGGCTATAGTATGTCTTGCGTTATCGGGTTTTTGCGATATGTTTGATGGTAAAATAGCAAGAACAAAGAAAAACAGAACAGATGAAGAGAAGAGTTTTGGAATACAGATAGATTCATTATGCGATATTGTTTGTTTTGGAATACTTCCTATTGCGATATGCTTCAGTATGGGAATAAAAGATGCATTAGGTATTATGTGTCTCTTTGTGTATGGACTTGCAGGACTTATAAGGCTTGCTTTTTATAATGTCAAGGAACAGATAAGACAGAATGAAACATCAGAAAACAGAAAGTATTATCAGGGACTGCCTATCACTTCAATATCTGTTATTCTGCCAATATTGTATATGTTAAGGCCGGCATTTGCGGATAATATATTTCTTATTATACTAAGGGTTGTTATGTTAGGCACAGCAGCGTTATTTATTACAGATTTTAAATTTAAAAAGCCGACTAATGTCATGCTTGCAATACTTGTTGTGATTGTGGCAGCAGCAATTATATATATGTTCTCAACTCACTGGCTTATGTGGAGAATGAGCTAGCTGGTATTTATTTATATGTGTGTACAGAGGAGAATTGTGGCAGTGTGTTGCATGAAAAAATAAGCAGATCTTAAGGTCTGGGAATTCTGTATTTGCATTTATAATATAGTGTAGAAGGATGAGGGTGTATTGGAGGTACGTTCATGGTTATTGATAGAGATGGTAAGATAGTAGAAAAATCAGGTATGCAAGACAGATTTTTAAAGAAAATGTATACAACAAAAGCTGGAAGAATGATTATTTCTGTGCTTATTAATCCTGCAATATCATATATTTGTGGAAAAATACTTGATAGCAGAGCTTCAGCAATGTTGATTCCATTATTTATTAAGGTTAATAATATAGATGTTTCGTTGTATGAAAAGACTTCTTACAACTCATTTAATGAATTTTTCACGAGAAAAATAAAAACAGAATACAGGCCGGTAGATATGAATGAGACACATCTTATAAGTCCATGTGATTCTAAACTCATCATGCATTTTATAGGAGAAGATTCATCATTTATTATTAAGAATACCAGATATACGCTTAAAGAGCTTCTTAAGGATGAAAAGCTGGCACATCATTATGAGGGCGGGTATATAGGTATATTCAGATTGTGTGTAAATGATTATCATAGATTTCATTATATAGATGATGGAAAAAGAAGTCATGAAAGGAGAATACAAGGGGTTCTTCATACTGTCAATCCTGTTGCTAATGATTCATATCCAGTATATAAGGAGAATACAAGAGAGTACTGTATTCATAGAACAAAGAATTTCGGTGATGTTATAGTCATGGAAGTTGGAGCTATGCTTGTAGGCAGGATAGTGAACAAAAGTGAAAAGTGCACAGTTAAAAAAGGTCAGGAAAAAGGCTGCTTTGAGTATGGAGGTTCAACAGTTGTGCTTATTTTTAAGAAAGATGTGATAATTCCAGATGAGGATATACTTGTTAATACGGTTGCAGGTTATGAAACATGTGTAAAATTTGGAGAAAAGATAGGTATTAGTATGAAGAAATGATTTAGCACAAAGTGAAGCTGCTTTTATAAAAATGGGTTAAAAGTTTAGTATATATAC
>JBNMGS010000162.1:0-4978 GCA_050872365.1 Lachnospira sp. | reverse complement strand
TTATGATTCTGAAGTAAAGAATATCCCTAATTACAATTCTTGCTATAAGATAAATGAAAGCTCATCATCTTCAGGCAGCAGCTCTAATAACAACAATTACAACACTAAAACAACTTCTGCTGTTAAGGAAACACAGGCTGCCGTTAAGAAGACAACTGCAGCAGCTAAAACTACTGAAGCAGAAACAGATGCTCCAGTACAAACCGAACCATCAACTCCTGTTCCAACGAATCCGTCTAAGGAGGCTAAAACAGATGCCACTAAGGCTAACAAAGCAACCTCTAAACCTGCTTCTGATAACCCAGGTGTGTCGGCTGTCGAAGCACCTAAAGCAGTATCTGAAAACCTTGTTGAAGCTATAGAAAAAACAACTCCTTAGATTTTATTGTGCAATTAAAAATGCCTGTGAAATATGCTTATAAACATATTTCACAGGCATTTCTTTATATTTGATATATTTGATGTAAATGTCAAAAGTATAAAAAGTTATTTCTGTCTGCAGAAAAAGACTTTTTGCTTGGAACACACTAAACATTTCATAAGTTGAATAGCAATGTAACAAAGCAATTCTGAATTCTGATATATCTATTTACTTTTCAGCATGTTCTCCATACTTACCATAATACTTTCCATAGTATTTTCCATAATACTTATTATCATCCATATCAACTTTGTTAAGCACAACGCCTAAGAGCTTGCAATCTGTTTTCTTAATCTGCTCAAGCCCCTTCTGTGCATACTTATAACTTACACTGTTAGATACCATCACATAGGCAACACCATCGCACTCCTGGGCAACAATAGCACTGTCTATTACGCTTCCAATAGGAGGTGTATCAATTATTATATAATCATAAAGATCTCTCAACACTTTTATAAGTGTTTTAAACACCTTATTACCAAGCAGCTCTGTTGGATTAGGTGGCACCGGTCCGGAAAATACTACATTAAAATTCTCAACATTGGTTGCATACATGACTTCCTCAAACTTGTTGATTCCAGACAGAAAATGTGTCAACCCCTTAACCGATGTGTTAATCTTATATCGTCCAACCAGAACTGACTTTCTAAGGTCTGCATCTATAAATATAACTTTCTTTCCTGCTTCTGCCAATGATACTGCAAGATTGAACGATACAGTAGACTTTCCTTCACCAGGAGTTGTACTTGTAAGCATAATAACTTTAACATCTGAACCACATAACTGTATATTAGTTCTTAAATTCTTATATGCCTCATTAGCTCTATAATCAAGCTTTCTTAACCTTTCTATATTAATTGTCTGCATATTTTCTCCATTCCTGTTTACTTGCTTTTTTTACTCTTTTTCTTTGTTTTTTTCGATTTCTTATTCTTTCCTAATCCATCATCCATCTCTTCTGATATAGGAATAACAGCAAGTGTACTAAGATCAAAATACTTTTCTACATCCTCTGTAGTCTTAACCGTATCATCTAACATTGATTTAATTATTATAACAGCACATGATAACACTATACCAAGCGCAAGACCAATAAGTGTCCACTTCTGTACTGTATCTACTGCAGGTTCTTCAGACAGCGAACCTTCTTCAATAACATTCACCTGCTCAATCTTCATAATATCACATATCTTCTGCGATGATACTTCAGCTACTTTATCAGCTATACTTTTAGCTCTGTGCGGATCATCGCTGGTAACAGTTATCTGAAGCACTCTTGTATCTGATGGTGTATCGACAGATATCGTCGATGCAAGCTCTGATGCCTTCATGTTAAGTCCAAGATCTTTAATAACCTCATTCATAACAGGTGCACTCGTAACAAGAATCTGATAATCTTTTGTAAGCTGAGTTGAAAGCTGCACATCTGATAATGTAGTAGCACTATCATTTGCCCTGTTAAGAACATACAGCTTTGTCTCTGACTGATACTTTGGTGTTATAAGAAACTTTGATATCAAAAAACCCGCCAGTCCTACTAATATTCCTGTAGCTATAATTATAAATATTTTTTCCCATAGAATCGACAATATATGCCCAATATCAATTTCAACTTCATCATTCTGAACGTTATCTTTACCCATTATCAACTGTCTCCATATCTAATATATATCTCTTAATTATATCGGCTACTCCTGCCTCATCATTAGCAGGTGCAATATAATCTGCATACTTTTTTACCTCCGGATATGCATTTTTCATAACTGCTGACAAACCGGCTATCTTTAACATCGGAATATCATTCATGCCATCTCCGCATGCTATAAGTTCTTCTTCTGTTATACCGAGCTTTTCTAACAGTTCTTTTAAGGAATTATCCTTTGCCACCCCGAACGGCACTACTTCAAGGAAATAATCTTCTGAATAAAAAGCATCTATTACCCCTGAATATCTTGCCAGCAACGCCTCCTGTACAGGTACCAGCTTTTCATGCTTACCAACAACAAGAAATTTAGCTACTGGATATGTAACATAATCCTTAAGATTTTCAGTTTTTATTATTGATGTCGAATTGCAGAAAGCCTCTTTTATAACATACTCATCAGTATCACTTTCTGAAACTATCTTTCCATCTGAATATGTCAATGCATATACATTATGTTGTCTCGCAAGCATGCATATATCCTCTATACACTGCTTTGGAAGTTCATGGCTGACTATTGTTTTACCAGTTTCACAATCCACTATTTCTCCACCATTGTATGCTAATATATATCCACCCTTATCTTTAAGCTTTAACTCATCTGCTATAGGTGTTATTCCAAAAAGAGGTCTTCCTGATGCAAGTATAACTTTTACCCCTTTATCTATTGCCATATCTATGGCATTAATATTTTCTGCAGGAAGCTTTTTGTTATGGTCAGTCAATGTTCCATCAAGATCTAGTGCTATTGCTTTGTATTTCATAATTTTCCTCATTTCTGCGCACGTTTTTGTATATCAAGAATGTATAATTTTACAGGACTGCCCGTTCGTTAATGATGCAATCCTTAAAAACTTTAACACATGTAAACTGTAATTACAACTTAATACTGTTAAATGATATGATTAAAGGGTCAAAAGGTATCATCGATGCTTGTATGCAATTTGATGTATACCTTAGTGACCAGCACTACACCAGGAAAGCAGCAATTTACAATGCAAATATTCTAATTAATTCTCATCTGATCGAATGCTCCGGATATACTAAGTTTACCATATCCTGATGACACATCGGGATAATCCATGCCATTCTGCCGCACGGCACCTCTTATAAGATAAGATTTAATTTCCGTATTTCCGATAACTTCACGATTCTTATTAGTAACGCCCCAGCTTAAGAATAACGCCGCTGCACCAGCCACATGTGCTGCTGCTATACTTGTTCCTGACATTCTTTTGTACCCTCTGATTCCTCCTACGCCATACACATCAACTCCCGGAGCAACTATATCAGGTTTTACCCTATTATCTGCAGTATAACCTCTGCTGCTGTTAATATCACCGCCATCTGTATAGTGATTATACGCACCTGCTGTTATAACCCGTGTAGCGCATGACGGCTCAACAAGTGTTGTATCTGCATCCGATTCAAGAAAATATGCTGTTGAATCACTTATTGCCTGCGGCATCATCCATGCATTAAAATACCCCGGAAGATTCGTAAGACTATACACAAGTATTTTCCACACTCCTTCCGCTGGTCTTTCAAATCTGATAAATATTATCTCCTGCCCGGCAACACTCTCTGTTATCTGATAATCAACATACACTCTTGAATTCTCAAGAAGAAATGCATATTCACTGCTCATACCTATTCTTGCTGGAATCCTTGGAATAACCTCACCCGTCGGTGATATTATGGATACAGATAAAACATCCAGGCTTTTTGCCCATATCTCTGTTACAAAGCCCTTTCCACGTTTTTCAACGTTGATTTCCATTGTTCTGCTATCCGGTACTATTCCTGCATAACCGCTAAAATGTGTCCTGTCTACAGCTTCATTACCTGCCGGTATAATAACACACGTATTAGTAAGCTTTGTATAAGAATCAAGCACATCTGAAAGAGGTGTTGCACCTGTTCTCGAACCTGAACCACTACCAACGCCAAGATAAATAACAAGCGGCTGTTTTCTTTTCTGCGCATAATCTTTTAAGAATTTTGCTGCCAGCATTATATCACTTTCTTCAAAACACAACATATCATTCTTCACATAGAAGAATTCCTTTAGATACTGCTTGGCACTTTTCAGTTTAACACACACTATATCTGCTTCTGGTGCAACTCCTGTATATCCATCAACCCCGGATGATGCAGCTATTCCAGCCATAAAAGTACCATGTCCGTCAGTATCTTTACTTTCAACATACCTATATGGATCTTCTCCATCAGAGTAAGCCTTTAATGCCCTGTTAATATCCGGCGCCTCATATACCCTTCCATAATTAACAATATCTGAAGCCTGATATTCCAGTGTCTGATCCCATATAGCCTTTATCCTTGTATTACCAGAACTATCCCTGAAATTATTTCTTAAATAGTCAATACCAGTATCTATAATACCAACTATTACTCCCTGTCCCTTTGCACTAAGAAAAGGCTGGTTTATTATCTGTATAGCCCCTGTTGCTTCCATACTTGATATATCTGGTTTATCAGACATTTCTGCATTCAATCCAACTGTTTCTTTAGATATTTCCATAAGTCCATATAGCTTTGGAATCGTGTAATATCCAAGCGAGCTTATATTTAACTGCCTGTTTTCAGGAAGCCTGCTATGTACAATCATCCATTGTTCATCAACTTCCTGCACGCATATTTCTGTATTACTCTCCAATATCTCACTAATTATGGGAATATTTACAACTATATAATCATATATGTTTTCATCCTTAATTATACTGCTACAGTCTGACATAGAAAAATAATGCCCTCAAAGAATCATCTTTAAGGACATTATATGTATTTAATTAAATCAATATGTATTGTATATTAAATAGTAAATATAGCAATAT
>JBNMGS010000161.1:0-4986 GCA_050872365.1 Lachnospira sp. | reverse complement strand
TATATATCATTACCAATATACATTATCTCTGAACGTCCATATTCGATTGGTTTATCAAAATCATGAAACAAAAGACATGCACTTCCTCTAGGATATCGTATCGCTATTGGTCCATTAAAATCCTCAACCGCAAAATTAAGCATTTTTTTAAGTTCTATATCGTTCTTTGGCGCACATATTGTCATGTTAGGTATAGATGAAAGAAATGATATATCAAATATACCCTGATGTGTTTCACCATCACTTCCAACTAAACCAGCTCTATCAATTGCAAACACAACATGTAGCTGCTGTATACATACATCATGTAATATCTGGTCATAAGCTCTTTGAAGAAAAGATGAATATACGGCAAATACAGGTCTTAATTCACCCGCCGCAAGTCCAGCAGCAAACGTGACAGCATGTGCCTCAGCTATGCCAACATCAAAGAATCTGTCAGGAAACCATTTAGAGAACTTGGTAAGTCCAACTCCATCTGGCATAGCCGCTGTTATCGCAGTTACCGTTTTATCTTTTTTTCCTATCTCACATATTGTATCTGAAAACACCTGTGAATATGTAGGTATATCTGACTTATTTATCTCACAGCCTGTCTTTATATCAAACGGACCTATACCATGGAACTTGCTAGGATTACGTTCTGCCGGCTTATATCCACGTCCTTTCTGTGTAACAACATGAACAAGCACTGGTCCATTCATTCTCTTTGCAACAGTAAGAATCTTTATCAGTTTATCCATATCGTGACCATCTACAGGTCCAAGATAATATATCCCCATACTTTCAAACATAGAATCATGTAAAAGAACCTGCTTCAGGTTAGACTTTGTTTTTTTAATAGCTTTTACAACTTTGTCTCCTTTAGGAAGCTTATACAATACATTTCCTATGTTTTCCTTGAGATCATAATAAGAGTCAGAAGAACGTATCTCACTTAACATATTAGATACACCGCCAACATTCTTAGAAATAGACATAGTGTTATCATTAAGAATAATTACAAAGTTACCCTTAACCCTTGATGCGTTGTTTAGAGCTTCGTATGCCATACCTCCTGTAAGTGCACCATCACCTATAACTGACACTACACTGTAATTCCCATGTTTTATATCTCTTGCTTCCGCAAGCCCCAGTCCAGCAGAAATGGATGTTGAACTATGACCAGTATCAAATGCATCATAATCACTTTCATTTCTTTTAGGGAAACCACTCATACCTCCAAACTTTCTTAGTTCATCGAACTGATTTTTTCTTCCTGTAAGGATTTTGTGTGTATAAGACTGATGCCCCACATCCCATATAAGCTTATCCTGCGGAAGATTAAATACAACATGTAAAGCCATAGTCAGTTCAACAACTCCAAGATTAGATGCAAGATGTCCCCCTGTTACACTTATCTTCTGGATAAGGAATTCTCTTATCTCTGCCGCAAGCTGGTTATATTCAATTGGAGAAAGCTTTTTTATATCATTAGGCTTATTAATCTTCTCTAGTATCATAGCTACCCTCTCATCATTCTTACTTATTACGATGTATAAGCATATCTATAAGTTCCTCAAGATACTCATTATGACCAATTGATTTAACTATATCCAAAGCTTCTTTTGACATATCATAAGTATCTTTTTCAGCCTTTTCAAAGCCATATAAAGTAACATAAGTTGTTTTATTGTTTCTTTCATCGCTTAACACAGGTTTTCCAAGTACTTCCTGAGTGCTTGTAACATCAAGAATATCGTCTTTAATCTGAAAGGCAAATCCTACATTATATCCTGCTTTGCATAGAAGCTTCTGAGTTTCATCATTGCAGCCTGCAAGTATTCCACCTGCCATGAACGCAGCCTCTATAAGTGCACCAGTCTTTAATCTGAATATATAATCCAACTGTTTTTCATCCATTGGTTTATTCGTAAGATATACGTCAAGAGACTGGCCTCCTACCATTCCATCAACACCAGCTTTTCCTGCTATAACAGCTGCTGCCTTTGAATATAATGCCATTTTTTTTGCTGTATCTGGATTGGAATAATCAAGCGCAGCTTCACTAATTGCATTAAGCATAGTCTCATATGCAAGATTAAGCAATCCGTCTCCGGCAAGTATTCCAAAATCTTCACCGAACTTTTTATGTGTTGTCAACTTGCCTCTTCTATAATCATCATTATCCATAGCAGGCAGGTCATCATGAACAAGTGAATATGTATGTATCATTTCAAGTGCTGACATAAATGGATATACAGATTTTTCGTCTATTCCTCCACACAATCTGTATGTTTCCAGCATTATCATAGGACGAATTCTTTTTCCACCGGCCTGTACACTATAATCCATAGCTGATTTGATATATTCAGCCTGTCCTTCTGCTTTAGGAAGATATGAATTAACAATCTTATCTATATCAGCTGTTCTTTGTGAAAGTTCTTTCTTAAAATCAATCATTATCTATCATCTCCACATCGTTATCATCATTAAGAATAACCATTTCTTTTTCCACTTTATCAATCATTGAATTACATTTTTTAACAAGTTCTATACCTTCTTTGTACTTTTTGAAAGATTCATTCATAGTAAGTTCACCACTCTCCATCTGTCGGAGAATATCATCGATTTTCTCAAATGTATCTTCTAATGAAGATGACTTAGCCATAATTAATTACCTCGTTATATAAAATATCATACATTCAATATCACATTTTTTTTACATCCTGTACTGATGCCTCTATGCATCCATCCTTGACATGCACTGCAAGCACATCACCTTTTTTAACTTCGTATATTGAACTTATATGTTCCTCTTTTTTATTTTCTATATATGCATATCCCTGTTCAAGCTTTTTTAAAGGACTTACACCATCCAATCTGGCAGATGATAATACAAGCCTGTGTCTTGCTTTGTCAAGTGTATTATTCATATTAACATCAAGCAATTCTTTCATATGAATAAGCTGTTGTCTTTTGTTATGCAACTGCACAGCCGGATTAAATGTTTTTAAAGATAGCATAAGCTTTTCAGCATAATTCTTATAATCTGTCAACGTCATATCCATATCATGTGTCAGCCTGTCACGATAACCATTAATCAATGAATAAATCTGATTAATATCAGGAACAGCTTTAACAGCAGCTGCTGACGGCGTTGGTGCCCTGAAATCAGCCACAAAATCAGTTATTGTAAAGTCTATCTCATGTCCAACCGCCGATATTACAGGCGTTTTACAGTTAAATACAGCTTCTATAACCTCTGGCTCATTAAAAGCCCATAAATCTTCTATAGAACCACCGCCGCGGCCAACTATAATACAATCATATCCCATATTATCTATATATTTAAGTCCCTTAGCTATACTATGTTTAGCTCCTTTTCCCTGGACTAAAACAGAATACAGATATAACTCTACATATGGATTTCTTTCATACGCATTCTTTTTTATATCCTTAATTGCAGCTCCTGTTCTTGCAGTAACAATCCCGATTTTTCTGGCATATCTTGGTATTTCTCTTTTATATTCTGGAGCGAAATATCCCATATCTTCATAATGCTGTTTTAACTGCTCAAACTGTCTGTATAATTCTCCCATACCACTCTGTGTAATATTCTTTGCACAAAGTTGATATTCTCCGCGATTAACATATACATCAACCCGTCCATCAACAACAACTGACATACCATCTTTAAGTCTGAAATTCAGCTTATATGCATCAGAACCATACATTACAACTGATATAGTTGATTCTTCATCCTTAAGTGTAAAAAAAATGCAACCATTCTTATCTGTATACTTACAGTTCGATATTTCTCCTTTTACCTGGATACGATTAAGCAAAAAATCCTGTCGCATCATATTTTTTATATAAGAATTAATCTGTTTAACACTATACACCTGTGCCATACCAGTCCTCATTTCTACACAAGCTTAGCAAGTACTCCATTCACAAAAGATGCAGCATTATCATCTGAACCATATTTTTTTGCCAATTCGACTGCTTCATTGATAGCTACATTAACAGGAATATCATCATCATATAACATTTCATACACAGCAAGCCTCATAATAGCAAGCTCTGCCTTTCCAAGTCTCTCAACCGGCCAGCCTTCAGATACTTCGTTAATCTTTGCATCTATATCATCACTCAGCTCTGACACAAGAAGTGCCTTTTTCTTAATATATTCGTACTCTTTTTCCTTAACATCCGGAAGTTCATCAAAATAATAATCTATCTGTTCTCTCAATTCATTCTTATCATGGAATGGCACACGGAATAATATCTTAAATGTGTGTTCCCTCATATCAGATCTTGTCATATACGTCCTCTCTATGTATAATTACTGCTTAAGCATTAACTATATATTCTAAATTATTAATTACTTTCAAAAAAGACTGCCCCCTAAAGGACAGTCTTTTGGATATCACTGTACTTTAATTGTCAATATTCACACCAGCTATTTTAATATTAACCTCTGACACATTAAGTCCTGTCATAGTTTCTATAGCTGTCTTTACTTTATCCTGTACTGCACTTGACACTTTAGGTATCTCACAACCATACTTTATATTAAGTGCAAGGTTAACAACAACATTCTGCTCACCCACATGAACCTTTACGCCCTTTGAAAGATTCTTCATGCCAAGTTTGCTTACAAGCTCATTAGTTATATTACCAGCCATACTTTCAACACCATCTACCTCTGTAGCTGCCAGACCTGCAATAATAGCCACAACCTCATCTGCAACTCTGACCTCTCCGATATCCTTGCTTTCATGTATAGTATAAGTATTGCCTCTATCTTCAAACTCTTTTGTCATAATATCCTCCTGACCATAAAACGTTATCTTTTTGTTTATTATAATAAATATTACAAATAAATGCAACTTCTTATTGTACAGGTATTTTCTTTTGGAATCCCCCTAACAGATGCATAAAAGTATCATTTTTATAAGCAAAACATATAAAGTCTGATAAAATATATAAATGCTATAATAC
>JBNMGS010000160.1:0-4996 GCA_050872365.1 Lachnospira sp. | reverse complement strand
ATATTAAAGAGTTATATGAATACAGGGAGATGATTATAAGCCTTGTAAGAAAAGACCTTAGAGGAAGATATAAGGGTTCAGTATTAGGATTTTTATGGACATTCATCAATCCATTGTTACAGCTTATAGTGTATACAATTGTGTTTTCAATCATTATGAATGCTAATTATGAGCAGTATTATCTGTTTCTTTTTGTTGCCTTGGTACCATGGATGTTTTTTTCATCAAGTGTTACTGATGGAGCTGGAAGCATATTAAGAGAAAAAGATATGGTAAAAAAGATATATTTTCCACGAGAAGTATTGCCTATATCGACAGTAACAAGTGCGTTTGTTAACATGATACTTACATTTTTAGTTGTATTTGCAGTAGTTATTGTCGCAGGAAGAACTATCAATCCACTTGCTTTATTATGTCTTCCTGTTGTTATGATAGTAGAGTATATATTATGCCTTGGTATTGCGCTTATTGTGTCATCCATAACAGTATATTTAAGAGATCTCCAGTATATTCTTGGCATATTTGTTATGGCACTCCAGTATATGACACCAGTTATGTATGGTGTTGATATGGTTGAAAGATCAGGTGCAGGTCATTGGCTTATACTTATATTTAACCTTAATCCTATGACACCTATTATCAAAATATATAGACAAATTATATATTATGGTGAGGTTCCAGAACTGAGTTCACTGCTGCTTGCAGTCATAGTTGGTGTTGTATTTATAATTATTGGTGAAATACTGTTTAAGAAACTTCAGAAAGGATTCGCTGAGGAATTCTAAATGATTCCCATGAATGGAGAAAATATGGATAAAGATAATGCAATTGAAGTTAAAAATATAACTAAAGATTTTAAAGTGTATTATGACAAGGGAAGCGAATTAAAGGAAAAGATGCTTTTCTGGAAGCGCAATAAATATGAGAAAAGACATGTGCTTAAAGGCATAAGCTTTAATGTAAAGAAAGGCGAAGCTATTGGTCTTGTTGGCAAGAACGGATGCGGTAAAAGTACAACATTAAAAATGCTTACTAAAATCATATATCCTGATTCTGGTACAATAGAAATGTGTGGAAGAGTATCAAGCCTTATAGAACTTGGTGCTGGTTTTCATCCAGATATGAGTGGAAGAGAAAATATATATACCAATGCTTCTATATTTGGACTTACTAAAAAAGAAATAGATGCAAGACTGGATGATATTATTGCGTTTTCGGAGTTGGAAGATTTTATAGATAATCCAGTAAGAACTTATTCATCAGGTATGTATATGAGACTTGCATTTGCTGTTGCAATTAATGTGGATGCCGATATTCTTCTTATCGATGAAATACTTGCAGTAGGTGATGCCAATTATCAGGCAAAGTGTTTTAATAAGTTAAGAGAAATAAAATCAGAAGGTACTACAATAGTTATTGTTTCACATTCACTTGGACAGATAGAGCAGATATGTGACCGGTCAATATGGATCAAGGATGGTCTGATAGAAGCAGAAGGAGTTCCCAAAGATGTACATCTTAAGTATCTTGATTATATGAATCAGGAACGTATGGAACAGGCAGAGAAAGAACAGATCCGTCAGGCTAAGATAGAACGTGAGCAGATGGAAAAGAAAAGAGAAGAGGAACGTATAAAGAAGGAAAGAGCAAAAGTAAACTCAAGATACGGAAGTGGAGATGCCAAGTTCACAGATATTCATATGCTTAACGAAAAAGGTGAAGAATCACGTATATTCAGGACTGGTGAAAAGATGATACTTGATCTTGGTTATCACGTTGAAAATAAAGTTACAGATGCTGTATTGGGCTTTGGTATATTCAGAAATGATGCTCTCTGGTGTTATGGAACCAATACAAGGATAGACAGAATAGATAACTTTGATCTTGAAAAAGATGGCAGCTATAAGGTTGAACTTGAGAATATCAATCTTATACCCGGCAATTACTGGGTGGATATAACTATAGAGTATGGTGAAGGTATTCCTGTTGATTATTACAAGCAGGCTATTAAGTTTGAGGTTGTATCTAACATTACAGATGTAGGTGTAACAAGAATACCACACAGATGGGAGCTTGATGTTAAATATCATGACTCTGATAAAAAAGCATAGGATTAGAATTTAACAAAAGAGATTAATTCCAATAAATTTAATTAATCGGGAAAGGATTTTAAAATGGAAAAAGCAAAGCCATGGATTAGAACAGCAGGGTTTATAGCTGGTCTTATGGTTATATTATTGTTATGTAATTATCTGTTTGCACAGACAGGATACGTAAGGTTTATAATCCATGAAGAAGAAAAAGGTGGTTATGATACAATAGTAGTTGGTGCATCTCATTGCAGAGGTGCAATAGATCCACAAAGACTTGACGATAAGCTTGGAACTAACACACTTAATCTTGCCATTCCTGGTGAGTCAGTACAGGATTCATATTTTCTTATAAAAGATGCAGCTAAGAATAATGATATTAAAACAGTTATATTTGATCTGGATTATCAGTATTGGTATTATGAACAGCCAACAACACATTTTACAAAGTCTTTCATATACCAGCAGTTCAAAGATCCGGCTATAAAGCTTGAATATATGGCCAGGAATTTTGATGTCCTTGATATGAGAAATGTGCTGGTTAACAGATTAAGCTGGGATATGTCAGTGAGTGGTGTTAAAAGAAATATCAGCATGAAAACATCAGATGCTTATAAGAACTATACAATTGAGTCAGCATATGATGAGAATGGTTTTGTAGAAGGTGCAGATGGTCCGTATGTTGGAAAGGGATTCTTTGACAGACAGGGAACTGAGCAGGGAAAACTTCCACCAGGAGCTGATTATGTAGCAACCTGGGTTGATAGATATGATGATGAAATAGATCCAGCAGTAAAGGAAATCTTTATGGATGTTATTAAATTCTGCAAAGATAATAATATTGAACTTATATGTGTAACATCACCAATAACACCAACTATAACTAAGACATTGGGTATGTCAACTGTTCATGATACAATGACAGAATTCTTTGTAAATGAATGTGGTCTTGAATATTATGACTTCAATAAGGCACTTATGAGCAGTATTCCCAGAGATGATTGCGATTATGGAGATCAGGAAGGCCATATGAGCGGACAGCTTGCAGAAATATATTCTAAAGCTCTGGCGGAGCTTTTATATGACAGAAAGCAGGGAAATGTTGATGAAAGTAAATATTTCTATGCTACATTTGAAGACATGTATAATAATATGAAACAGGATTATACAAAAGAGACTGGAAACGAATGGAAGGGGCTTTGATATGTCATTTGCTGTAGTAGGCTATTTCGCCTTTTTGTTAATTGGATTAGTGGTATATTATGTATTGCCGAAGAAGGCAAGATGGGTATGGCTGCTCGCATTAAGTTATATATATTATTTCACATTTAGTATAAAGACATCTGTATATATGATATTTACAACGATAGTCATATATATAGGAGGTATCTGGCTTGATAAAATAATTGTGGATAGTGATGCTTTCATGGCTGCAAACAAAGCAGCTATGTCAAGAGATGAAAAAAAAGCACATAAGGAGAAAACTAAAAAAAGCAAGAGATTTGCATTAACAGTTATTCTTCTGTTGTGTTTTGGACAGCTTGCAGTTATTAAATATACAGATTTTGCTATTGAAAATATTAATAGTATTATAAGTATGTTTGGAGGACAGAATATGCTTAGTCTTCCTAAGTTTGCACTTCCACTTGGAATATCATTTTTTACATTCCAGTCAGCATCATATATCATAGATGTTTATCAGGGGAAATACAGATGCCAGAACAATGTATTCAAGCTTGGATTGTTTGTATCATTCTTTCCACAGCTTTTACAGGGACCTATTGGAAGATATGACAGATTATCTTCACAGTTATATAAGGGCAATACTTTTGAGTTAAAGAATGTCCAGTATGGGCTGCAGAGAATATGCTGGGGTCTTGCAAAGAAAGTTATTCTTGCTGATAGAGCAGCTGTGCTTGTTAATCTGGTGTTTGAAGATTATGATATGTACGGTGGACTTATTAATATTGTTGCTGTGCTTATGTATTCTGTCCAGTTATATATGGATTTCTCAGGTGGTATAGATATAGTTATCGGTACTGCCCAGATGTTTGGCATAACTATGGATGAGAATTTCAGGCAGCCTTATTTTTCCAAGTCTATTGGTGAATTCTGGAGAAGGTGGCATATTACATTAGGTACTTGGATGAAAGATTACATATTCTATCCAATGTCACTTTCAAAAGGCATGAATAAGTTTGGAAAGTGGGGAAAGAAACATTTTGGTAATATGGGAAGAACGCTTCCTATATGCTTTGCCAATCTTGTTATTTTCTTTGTAGTAGGTATATGGCATGGTGCTTCGTGGAAATATATAGCATATGGTATGTATAATGGTATTATTATAGCATTCAGTAATCTTATGGAGCCTATATACAAGAAAGGACTTGATAAGCTTCATATAAAACACGATTCAAGACCATGGAAGGTATGGATGATTCTAAGGACATTTGTATTAGTAAATATAGGCTGGTATTTTGATATGGGTACCTCGTTGAGTGCAGCACTTACTATGATAAAGCAGTCTGTTGTGAGCTTTAGTTTTTCACAGTTTAGCGATGGAAGTCTGTTAACTCTTGGACTTGAAACTAGAGACTATATAATTATTCTTATTGGCTGTGTAGTTGTATTTATAATAAGTGTACTTAAAGAAAAAGGAATCAGTATAAGAGCAAGTCTTGCAGAAAAAAATATAGCTGTAAGATGGGCAGTATATTATATACTTGTACTTGTTATAATTATGTTTGGATATACAGGTGGAGTACAGTCATTTATATATGCTAATTTCTAAGAAAATAGCATAGCAAAGATTAGTTTTAAAATTAATGAAAGATATTATATAAACTATGTATTAAAAATGATTTAAGGGTTAAAAGATTAAAATATCTATCAGCCTTGTATTATAT
>JBNMGS010000159.1:0-5010 GCA_050872365.1 Lachnospira sp. | reverse complement strand
TGCCCTATGCTGCATATACATCCTCCCGTAATAAATGCTTTCAGACAATTAATAGGACAATTAGCTTTCTTCGTTACACTTTCAACGTACTCATTATAACTTTTATTTCTTTTACTGACATCCTGAACCATAACATTCCTCTCTTCTGCACATGTTTTATACATAACAGATATGTGCCTGGTGTGCTCAGTCACATATCCTGTGTGTAGAAATCAGTATCAATCTAATTTCCTCACTAATCTTTAATATTGCAGTAATCTTATTATTAGAATGTCATTTTGTGTAATTATTATACATAATTATATTATATAAGTGTAAAAAGTATAAAAAGTTTTTTCTGATTGCGTGAATTGCATAGCAATGTAACAATTCTGATACATCAGTGGGACTGTCGCACGAAACAATATTCATACAATATATAGATAATAAATCTGTTATTAATATCTACATATTGTATAGATTATGCTTAATGCGACAGCCCCATATCATATATAAATCAATTTAAAACACATTAAAATATCAGATTGTTTCATTTACATACCGGTATAATGTCATATATTGATCTGTATAATCCACATCCTCCATACATGTTATTCCCTCTCCTGTATTAGGATGTTTTCTTGTATACAACTGATCTGATACAAATATAAGCATAAGTGCAGCACATATTGGAAGTATAATCTGCAGCTTCATCTTTCTAAAATAATTATCAAGAAACGGGGCAACGAAATATACTATAATCATTCCACCAATTCCAAACGCAAGCAGACCTTCTGCACATATTCTACCGTGAATATTAAGAAAGAATCCTGTATAATCCCACCATTTTTGTCCGTCATGTGTCAGTTCAAGCACAAGTCCTGTAAAGTATTCTACAACTCCACACAATATTACTGCCAGCGTGAATTCCACTGCCGGTTTTTCTCTGAATTTTTTCAAAAACATAAGTATAAGCAATCCTCCAACTCCATATATAGGAAGCCATGGACCATGCAATACACCTCTGTTGGCAAACGAATGATATAACACAACATGTGATGACACTTCCCAGAACCAGCCAATAAATGACATACAGAAAAATATAAGTATAAGCGAAGGTATTGAATAGTTACGCATATAAACTGTACTTTCAAAGTTTGCCCTGTGCTCCTTTAGCGAAAAAAGTCTCGCAGGATATACTTCTTTTAATACTTCCTGTTTACACCTGTCGACCTTTATCTGTTCAGCCTTATCATCTTCAAACTGTTTCTCTTCTTTTGAATTAATAAGAATAACACCAAACCAGTCTGCCAGAATCTTTCTTATCTTTATAAAATAACGTATATCAGATTTTGATATATCATCTATAAATCTTTCTTCAGGGTCTTCCTGATTCATATACTCATATATATCTGCATAAGCGACTTTAAGTTCTTCATCTGCCGCCTGCTCATACAAGTACTTATCATTTAACATAGTATTAACAGGTGCACTCAACTCTATATTTTTCTCTTTTTCTGCCTGTCTTATACTTACATACATTTCCGTGAAAAATGCTGTTTTATATGGATTAGCAAAAAATACACCTACAAGTCCGAATGTCGCAAAGCCAAGCAATGACCAGCCTATAAATGAAAGGCTGTAACAGAAGCTCTTCCACTTATATCCGTTCATCATATTCCTTGATAAACTTATAGCCTCTTTAGCACTAAGGTCTGGATTCTCTGCTATGATATATGGCACAAGCTGATAAGAAAATGGCTTGATAAATGCTCCTGCTATAGTAAATGACCATAATATTGTATACACATCTTTAACAAACAATACCCATGCTACATGAATCCATTTCTTGATACGCATAAGAAACATAAACTTTCCAACGCCAACCTTCTTATACGTACGGCTTTCAAGAAATATTCTTCTTGATATGACAACATAGCTCATCTTAACCATATAACGTATCACAAAATATACAAGAAGAGATAATATCAGCAGTAATATAACTACTAACTGCCTTGAACCTGTCACTCCATAGACTATATCAACTATCATAAACACTACTGCTCCTGATGAAAAACTGTTTATGACAGATGAAAGTATACCAGATGTCCTTCCAAGTATTTCTCCCGCATTAGCTTTGGCATTGTCTATAATATTCTCTGACTTAATTTTTCCCTGCTCTTCATTATTCATAATAACTGACACAACTGCATTAAGCAATGCACTCTTTGTCCTGTTATCTATATCTGATGTAACAAATGTAACGCCCTGTTCTTCTATAGATTCTTTTTCATCCGCATTATCGGCTATATTCTTATATACAGATACCGGCATCTTTAAAAGTCCGAAGGTTTCTGTGAATTCACTTCCTATAAATGCTGCTATCAGGCTGACTATAAGAAGAAAACCATAATGTGTTTTTAGTGTTTTTTTAGCCCTTGCTGCAAGTTCTTTTCTATTAAACATAAATACAATTCTCCTTGGTATCCATATCTATACATACGCTACAAGATAGTATATCAGATGTCCCACACATTTTCCAATCGCTATAAATAATATAACAAATCCCAGTCCCTTTTTTATCCTTACCCTATGTGTAAGAATAGGCAGAGCCTTGACTGTTTCAGCAAGACACAACAAAAATGTTCCTATAAACATTCCTGCTACAAGACCATACACTAAAAGCCCTGCCACTCCAACATGAAAAGGGAATTCAAATATAAACCATATGTTACCTGTTCCAGCTCCTGCTATTATCATTTCTTCATATAATATTATATGCTCCTTTGTATCTGTTACATCTGCATATCTATTAACAAGACCTATACTTGATATAAGTGCAAAAAGTCCTGTTGCAGTAATAAGTCCGCTGGCTATGCCCGTTATAATAAGACCTGTCACTTTAAACATCAGCATTTTCTCACCCCATCATAATGATTTCTTACAGAACGTGGCATCTCATTACAACTATCTATAAGTGTCGTATTCTCATCCTTTACATACTGGTTCATCGCTACCTCGATTGGTGTCGGTGCCTTACTTAACTTACGGCCAAGAAAATGATCATAAAACACAGCTATTCCTGCAAAAAGTCCAACTGCATATGATATTTCTATTACATTATAATCTGAATAATTATCCGCGCCAAACATTGTATATATCTTATCAAATATTTCAATTGTACTTACATCGTTATTATATGCCATTATGGCATACGCACTTCCTATAAATATTATTATGCACACAATCACTGTAAGTACAATATTAACCCAGGCAGGCTGATTGTACTTTCTGTACTCTATCAGTGCATCACTTTCACCTATATTATTAACCTCAAGCGTATCATCTATCTGGTTTATACATGATATTATCTGCATAACATTAACACATGCCCTATCCTTCTTTACTTTGTAAAATCCAGCTATCTTTATGCTTTTGATACGTGCAAGAATTTTCTTATCTGCATATACATCTGCTATATCTGACAGATATACATCTGCTTTATTTGTTTTTGTAAGCTGCCTTAGTTTAAGATATACAGTTTTTGACATAAATGTATCATTCCTCCATTCCAAGATTTAACTATTACATGGAGTATTTACACTTTAATTGCTATATATACGTAAATGATATTATTTACTTTTTTGTGCTCATTACATTATAATTCACTTTTTATTCTCCCTGCACCAACGAATCTACTCTCATTCCATTTCATCATGCCAGACTTCTTCTCATCTTATCCAATATCTTTTTTTCAAGGCGTGATACCTGCACCTGTGATATTCCAAGCAGTGCAGCAACCTGTGTCTGTGTGTAATCCTCAAAATACCGCATCTTTATTATCTTCTGATCTCTTTCAGTAAGCGCACCTATAAGTTCACTTACTACTATGTTATTAATGACTTTCTCACTATAATTATCTTTTCCCTCAAGCTTATCCAACAAACATATCTCGTTACCATCCTTCTGGTATACCGTTTTATATATCGATTCAACAGTTTCATTAGCCCCCATAGTTACAATTATATCTTCAACATCTATTCCTGTCTTCTCTGATAATTCATCCAATGTCGGTTCTCTGTTTAATAAAGCCTTTAATTCCTCAGATGCCAGCATACACTTATAACTGTTTTCTTTAATGCTCCTGCTTACCTTTATTATCCCATCATCCCTTAAGAATCTCTTAATTTCACCTGTTATCATCGGCACTGCATATGTTGAAAATCTCACCTCATAATCCATATTAAAATTATCGACTGCCTTTATAAGTCCGATACACCCTATCTGGAAAAGGTCATCCATTTCAACTCCTCTTCCCTTAAATCTCTGGATTATGCTCCATATAAGACCACTGTTTTCTATTATCAACTGTTCTCTTGCCTGCTTATCATCATTATGTGCCCTCTTAATCAGCTCTTTAGTGTGATCACAAGCATGCACACTCATTCTATCTGTTACTATCTCCTATCTTTTTCTTCATAATAATAGTTGTCCCAATATGCTTTTTTGAATACACCTCCAGCTCATCCATAAAAGCTTCCATAAAAGAAAATCCCATTCCAGAGCGCTCCTGTTCAGGCTTTGTTGTAAACAACGGCTCCATTGCCCTATGTATGTTCTCTATGCCAACACCCTCATCCTTTATTTCTATAGATACCTCATTATCTTTAATTCCCAGTGTCATGTATACTTTCCCTTCTTTACCTTCATATCCATGAACTATACTGTTAGTAACTGCCTCAGATACAGCTGTTTTTATATCTGATATTTCCTCTAATGTCGGATCCAGCTTAGTAACAAAAGCTGCCGCCACCATTCTTGCAAAACCTTCATTTTCTGATTTTGCATCAAATATTATCTCCACATTATTCTCATGCATCCTATATATCCCTCCTGTTTTCTTTCTTAACTGCGTCACAAATATTATCATATATATACAATCTTATGCAGCCCCGATATAAGAAGTATACGTTTAATGCTTTCATTAACCCCGACAACTGATATATCCCCATTATCCCTTATTTTCTTATA
>JBNMGS010000158.1:0-5014 GCA_050872365.1 Lachnospira sp. | reverse complement strand
TTCAAAAACTTTTCATGTTTATTAGGAATTTCTCTTTTAAATTCTATATTTTTACCTTCTCCAAAATATTCTTTATTAACCACTTAATCACCCACCTCTTAATCTGTCAAAACATCAAATCCCGTCAAAGCATTTTTAAGTCTCTCAAGTCCATCCTTAAGGACACTTGCAGGGCACGCTATATTCAGTCTTAAAAAGTGCTCTCCACCTTTTCCATATGCACTTCCTGCTGACAGATAAAGCCCTGTCTTCTTTCTTATATCAGCCGCAAGCCTTCTGCTGTCTTTTGTTAGCTTTGAGCAGTCTATCCATAAAAGATATGTCGCATCACTCTTTACAACACTTATATCTGGTATATTGACCTTTACATAATCATATACGATTTGTTTATTATTACTTATATACTGTCTTAATTCGTCAAGCCATTCTGCACCATTCTTATAAGCTGCTACTGCTGCTGATATTGCAAATGTATTTGGCTCAGCAACCTCATCTGTGTTAAGCGCGCGCCATACCTTATGTCTTAAGTTCTTCTGTGGAACAACAACTGCGGCTGTCTGAATACCTGCCATATTAAAAGTCTTTGTTGGTGCTATGCATGTAATACTTATATCTCTGCATGTATCAGATACAGATGCAAACGGAATGTACTCTTTTCCCGGATCAGTTATGTCACAATGTATCTCATCCGACACTACCGTTACATAATACTTTTTACATAACTCACCTATTCTTTGCAGAGTTTCCCTGCCCCATATTTTTCCTGCCGGATTCTGTGGGTTGCACAGTATCATAAGCGATGTCTGTGGGTCTGATAACTTACTCTCAAGATCTGCCCAGTCTATGCTGTATTCCCCATTCTTGTATACAAGAGGACTCTCAAGTACACGCCTGCCATTATTGATTATTGAATTAAAGAATATATTATAAACAGGTGTCTGTATAAGTACATTTTCATTCGGTGTTGTAAGCTTTCTTACAACACTTGATATAGCTGGTATTACTCCGGTTGTAAACACAAGCCAGTCTGTATCCATATCCCAGTTATGTCTTTTACACCACCATGTCTTATATGCCTGTCCCCACTCATCAGGGACTATAGAATAACCATATATTCCATGCCGTGCCTTTTCCATAATAGCCTCTGTAATAGCTGGTGCTGTTCTAAAATCCATATCAGCAACCCACATAGGAAGTTCGTTTTCACGTACATCCCACTTAAGTGAATCTGTGTGTCTTCTATCAATCACCGTATCAAAATCGTACTTCAATCTTAATCCTCCATATAAAATCTATTTACTTGTATTCACATATTTTTATAACATTTGAAAATCCACAACAAGACAATCCACAATAAAATTATTGTCTGATAATAATTCCATTGCAACTATTACTTATTCTGCCATCTGACCTCACCAGTAGTTATAATCGGATATCGTATAAGCTGTGCTGCATCCAGATTCTCTTCGTGCATATCAACAGCCGTAATCTGGTGATTATCATATGTTGTATAGTAATATATACCCTTAGTTGCATTACAGCATGATGTATATATAGTTATCTCAAACTTTCCATCTGATACCTCACAGCATCCTCTCTGCTGGTCTACTGAACCTAATATATGGAAGAACTGACTCACACTATCCATCTCACCACTTCCTGATACTGAATTAAGCTTTGTAAATGCAACTTTTACGAATCTTGACTGGCTTGAAAGATCTCCTGGTATACCCATTCCCCCCATACCTCTGCTGTAAGCGTTTAACTTAAGTACGCCTGCAAATGTGTTTTCCGGCTGTTTTCTTGATACTCCTGCATAGTTGTTAAGCTCAAACATCTGAATAGGAAATGGTGGATTGTTAGTAAGTACTCCGACCGGATTATCATATATGTGCAATCCATCCTTCATAGATTCAACAACTATACAATCATCCTTGTCTGCTATAATCCAATGAAGCTGTGCTGCAGGAAGCTGCTCACTAAATACTGTGTTAGTAAGTCTCATTCCAGACAGCTTCGTTCTTGCCTCCATAACTGACTCACACTGACTAAGAATCCATGGGATGAATTCAAACTGTGCCACCTGTACTACATCTGTTTCACTACCAAGTACAGGCTCCTCATATGCTGCATTTCCCACAAAGTTAAGTCCTGCCATACCAACACCTTTTTCGTTGACAGCATCATAGTAAAGCGGATAACCTCCTGCCACGAAAGCCATTCCTATGATTGCATAATGTGACTTTAGCTGTCCTGCATGCCTGAAATTAAATTCATAGTTTCTTGGAGTTATAGTTATCTCCTCACCATAAGAAAACTCATAATCTAGAGTTCTTCCCATATAAAAATCTTTAGTTTTATAAGTTGCTGCTGTACACATAAAAAGCACCTCATTTCTTTATATTTGTTGTTTTTATTTTATTATTATTGCTTTAATCATTATCATACAGACTTCAGTCTTCTTTTGATTCTTACTTATATATTCTGATTGCTGCATTAATTATAATTTATTTTACCCCTACATCATAACATCTTACATGATTATTTTTTATAAATTTTTCCTTAATTATACAATTTTTTATTCATTTGTATAATTGTATAATGTACTATAATATCCTTATTTCCTAATGATTATAACTTGACAAATACTTGCGATTATCTAAAATATTTTTGTAACATTGATTTATAAACCATAAAATTCGTTACATAAAATAAAAATATATACAAAAATGGAGATTAACACTGATATGAATGTTCAAAACGATATTATCATAAGAAAATATACAGCTGATGATGTTAACCGCATGGTTGAGATATGGAATGAAGTTGTAAAGGATGGAGTTGCATTTCCACAGCTTGAAGAACTCAACAATAGCACTGGCGCTGCTTTCTTTGCTGAACAGACTTACTGTGCAGTAGCCTGTAACACTAAAACAAACGAAGTTCTAGGTATGTACATTCTTCACCCTAATAATATAGGAAGATGTGGACACATCTGTAATGCAAGCTATGCTGTAGATTCACAGGCACGTGGTCTTCATATCGGTGAGAAGCTGGTTCGTGACTGTATAAGTAACGCACATACACATGGCTTTAAGATTCTTCAGTTTAACGCCGTTGTCGCCACTAACACACATGCAAGACATCTTTATGAAAGAATCGGATTTAAACAGCTTGGAACTATTCCTGGCGGCTTTCTTATGAAAGATGGACATTACGAAGATATATGTCCTTATTATATAGAAGTTTAATTAATTATATATGATACCATGGTCAAAAGGTCTGAACCCACATGAGCTTGCTCATAAGTGGGTAAATGACTTTGTGACCCGCCCCAATATACCTGCATCATATATGTTGATTGCCCTAACAAATACGATACATTATATACAGGAGAGATAAACAAATTACTATGAATTTTCCAAATGATGACGAATATTTAATAAGACCTCTTACCACCGATGATGCTGAGCAATATAACGCACTTTTAAGATATGCTTTCCAGGTGACAGAAGCAGAGCTTGCTGAAACTGGATGGAAGGATGACGAAATAAAGCAATCAAAGTTTCCGGTTCTTCAGAGAGCCGACGTTCTTGGATGCTTTGATAAGGATGAACTGATTGCACAGTTTGCCGTATATCCACTTGATATGAACATATATGGTGTACGCTATAATGTAGGCTTTGTAACAAGCGTATGCACATATCCTGAATATACCGGACACGGTATTATGAAAAAGCTTATGATACAGTGTCTTACACGTATGCGTGAAGGACACAAGTCATTTGCACTCTTATACCCTTACTCCATCCCTCTTTATCGTAATCTTGGCTGGGAAATCATATCTAACAAAATGACATATATTGTTAAAGACAGACAGATACCAGAAAAGTTACACGAGCCGGGTTATGTACGAAGAGTATCATGGGATGATGAGGAATTTCACAAGCTGCATTCCAAATTCGCCGAAAAAACCCACGGCTGCCTGTACCGTAATAACCTTGCATGGGAAGAATACTGGCGCTGGGATGAGGACGACACTATGGTCGCCATATATTATTCAAGAGATGATGTTCCTTACGGATATATGGTGTATATGATAAGCTCCGATATTATGCACGTTAAGGAAATGATATATCTTAACCGTGAAGCCCAGCTTGGACTGTGGGAATATATACACGCCCACGATTCTATGATTGATGAAGTCCGTGGTAACAACTATTACAGCGAACCGATAGCCTTTGAGCTTGATGACAGCGACATAAAGGAAACTATCAGACCTTATGCTATGGGAAGAATTATCGATATCAGACAGTTTTTTGAAAAATATGCAATTGACTCTGATGAACCTTCATGTATATTTGCTTTTGACATTGAAGATGAACTTCTTTCCTGGAATAATGGAAGATTCATAGTTCTGTTCAAGGATGGTCACTGTAGTATCACAAGCGGCACTCCTGACTATACTATGAAAATGTCAATAGCTACACTTACAACTATGCTGCTTGGCTATAAAAGTGCCGAAAAGCTTTACAGTATGGAACGGATTGAAACCACAAAAGAAGCTGTGGAAAGGCTTGATGACATACTTTTCCATGCTGTACCATATGTATCGGATTATATCTAAACAGGTTATCGATTGATTATATTTATATGTTTATAAGATTTTATATAAAGAATATGACCTAATCCTAAAAATGCATAGTATCTTTAAGATTAACTCTGAATATGATCTGTAATTATTATAATCAGATTATTGATTGACGATTGATTATATCAATGCTATAATCCGCATACATTGTTTCTACACAATGTATATTTACTACAATTGATTTATAAAACACATGTGGATTTTTCTAGATGTTTCTATTTTTCGCCACATAGCCTTTACTGGCTATGTGGTTTTTTTATGCTGATAATGTTGATAAGATAATACTGTTATTACACTTTATTGCTGCTGTTTTACATACATTAATTAAGATGATGTAAAACAGCAGCAATAAAGTGTAATAAC
>JBNMGS010000157.1:0-5023 GCA_050872365.1 Lachnospira sp. | reverse complement strand
GTTCTGCGGTGGAAGTGATATGAACCTGATAGCTCATCGGTTGCGACGGCTCCTGATATCAGCCATAGCTTCGGAAAACGGTCTTGTATTGCCTGTGGCAATATCGTCCATTCCTTCCTTAATCTGGCTATAAAGTTCAAAGCGGCTGGTCAGTTCTTCGTAGGCTTCGATGCTCATAACAGCAAGGTCGCCTTTTCCATTCTTCGTAATGAAAACTGGTTCGGGATAATTATGACAAAATGTAGAAATTTCATTGTAATTATTCCTTAAATCAGCACTTGATTTGATTGTTGGCATAAAAACACCTCCTTGTTTGATAACAAAATTATACACAAATTTTGTTATGAAGTCAATGGATATACCATTAGTGTTAGAAGGATAAACACATTTAGTCATATGTATCTGACTGTAAGGTCGGGAACAAGCCCGTTGGGTTATGTTTAGGTGGGGGTTCATACATAAGAAAGCGAGGTTAGAGACAAAATAATTTGAAAGATTAATTAAATGCAAAAATAATGTCAATGTGGTATACTGAGCCTATGCAAAATCGAAGTGAAATACTTCACTATGCAAGGGATGAGCTTTCTAAAAATCATAATTCTATGAAAGAACTTGAGAATATGGGGGAAAATTAATAAAGCTTGTGTTCTACTTCAAGCAATTTAACAACGGTATTATGTATAATCGAGTAATATATCAAAAATTATATGAGGAAGGGAAAACAAAGTATGAAAAATGAAAGATATTCAATAATATTCAGTAGTATAACAGGTAATACAAAAATACTTGCCGATACAATTCGTGAACTACTGCCTAAAGAAAATTGTGAATATTTTGGAATGGGAGATACAAAAGAGCTTCAATCTGAAATATTATATATAGGCTTCTGGACAGATAAAGGAAATGCAGATAATGCTACTTTGGAACTTTTGTCAAAACTGAAAAACAAAAGGATTTTTTTGTTCGGAACAGCAGGTTTTGGTGGCAGCGATGCGTATTTTCAAAAAATTCTTGATCATGTTAAGAAATATATTGATGAAAGCAATGTTGTTATTGGAGAATATATGTGTCAGGGTAAAATGCCACAGTCTGTTAGAGAACGATATGTAAATATGAAAGAAAATCCAGAGCATCCTATAAATCTTGATGCTTTGATTGAAAACTTTGACCGTGCTTTATCACATCCCGATGTATACGATTTAGAAAGACTTAGAAAAATCGTTACAACATGTTAGAGTTGATTTATAAGAGTAACATCTAACAGAGTGTCTGTGGCAATATGGTCCATTCCTTCGTTAATCTGGCTGTAAAGTTGACTCTATAGTCCAGGGAGTATTGGATATATTGAAGATATAAGATGGTAGTATAGTTAACGTTATATATGTTGATAGGAAAAATATATGGAAGCAATAATAGTAGTTGCAATAGTTGTAGCCTGGCTGTTAATAGGAAATTATCTTCCAAAGATTATAAGATATATTATAAGTGGTATATTAGATGTGGCTGCAATGTTTGTTTTAATAATAACACCATTGAAATTTTTTATTAAAATAATAATTATAATACTAATAGCTTTTATGGCAGTCATATGGCTGGCAGAGTTTAATAGATTTAATGGTAATAATAAGATAGACTGGGGACAATCCAGAGTGGATGGTATAATGTTTACAGCAGGCATGATAATAGTTACAGTGATTATTAACATGTTTTAATAGATTTGAAAAGAAAAATAAGTGGAAAAATAGAGATGAAAGAAAAAGAATGGGAAAAATTCTTAAGAATAAAAACAACTGGTCGTGATGATTCAAGATCAGACACATTTAGGTATCCATATGAGCCAACTTCATATGAAGTCCTTGTAAGATTATCGAATACAGGTTTAATAGGTAAAAATAACACATTGCTGGATTATGGCTGTGGAAAAGGCAGGGTCAGCATATTTATGGCATACCAGACGAAATGCCACTCTATAGGGATAGAATATGATGAACGGATTTATAGCAGGGCAATATCTAATAAGTCTGATGCGGTGTCTTCAAACAGAGTGGAATTCATATGTGCAGATGCAACAGAGATTAAAATACCATCTGATGTGGATAGATTTTTCTTTTTTAATCCATTTTCTGTCGAAATATTTAAAAGAGTGCTTGCAAACATTATAGATAGTTATTATGAAAATCAGAGGGAAATGCTTATTATGTGTTATTATCCGTCTGATGAGTATATTATGTGCCTTTCACAGGAATATAATGTGACATTTGTCGAAGAGATTGATTGTAGTGATATATCAGATGGTGAAGCCAGAAGAGAGAAGATAATTATTTATAGAGTGGGAAAGTAGATTATGTATTTATTTAAGTGAAATATAATTTACTAAGTGAAATGTAATTTAGCAGTAATATTGCATTTTACTGGCATATGTGTATAATATATGTGTTATGAACATATGCAAAATTGTTATATATCTTTGTGATATTTAAAAGGATATATAATCAAACTGATAAATAATCAAACGGGGTGCTCGCATGGGCGGGCTGAGAGTAAGCAGGAAGCTTTAACCCGATAACCTGATGTGGATAATGCCAACGTAGGGATGTAATGAATCACAGAAGAGTTTTGTGTGCAGGAATCTTTAGTTGGGTTCCTGTTTTTTTATGGGAATTTATCTTTTGAACCTAATATCCTTATGATAAAAATTATTCTTACACGTATGTTCACAGAAAGCGGCAGATTGGGGGCACCACCTTATGCCGCTATATAAAATTAATGCAAAACAATGAGGTAAATATCTCTCCTCGCAGAGGAGCTCGGATTTTGCTTCGCAAAACAATGAGGCAAATACCTCTCCTCGCAGGAGCTCGGATTTTGCTTCGCAAAACAAGGAGGTATGTATGTACACAGCATTAACAATCGCTGGAAGTGATTCCAGTGGAGGCGCCGGAATACAGGCAGATATCAAGACAATGACAGCTAATCGCGTATATGCGATGAGTGCAATTACGGCTCTTACTGCACAGAATACAACCGGCGTAACAGACATAATGGAGGCAACTCCTAAGTTTTTAGCAGAACAGCTTGATAGTATATTTACAGATATATATCCAGATGCTGTTAAAACAGGAATGGTTGCATCAAGTGAACTGATTGAGGTAATTGCAGATAAGCTTATAGAGTATAAGGCAAAGAATATTGTTGTTGATCCTGTTATGGTGGCAACAAACGGAGCCAGACTTATAAGTAAGGATGCTATTAGTACGTTAAAAAGCAGATTATTATCACTTGCAACTGTTATTACACCTAATATTCCAGAAGCTGAGGTTCTTTCGGGAATGGATATTAAGACAGAAGAAGATATGGAAAAGGCAGCAGAGCTTATATGTAATACTTTAGGCTGTTCTGTTCTGTTAAAGGGTGGCCATCAGTTAAATGATGCTAATGATCTTTTATTCCAGAAGGGAAAAGAGCCGGTATGGTTTCATGGAAAAAGAATAGACAATCCTAATACACATGGAACAGGATGTACACTTTCTTCGGCAATAGCTTCTAATCTTGCCAAGGGTAGAGATCTTGGAACATCAGTTAAGTATGCCAAAAACTATATCTCTGGTGCACTTGCTGATATGCTTGACCTTGGTAAGGGAAGCGGACCTATGAATCATGCATTTGCAATAGAAGGAGAGTACGAAGGATGAGTGAGAAAAGAACTTCAGTCTTTTCTAATGGACTGATATGGTTTGGTGCGGGTGTGTCATTAGCTGAGATACTTACGGGTACATATTTTGCACCACTTGGTTTTGGAAAGGCTATGGCTGCAATTATTCTTGGGCATCTTATAGGTGGACTTATGATGTTTGCGGCAGGAATGATAGGTGCCAGAGAACGAAAGAGTGCTATGGAAACAGTAAAGATGAGCTTTGGAGAAAAGGGAAGTCTTCTGTTTGCTATATTAAATGTGCTGCAGCTTGTAGGCTGGACAGCTATTATGATATACGATGGTGCACTTGCGGCAGATGGTGTTTTACATATTGGAAACTGGATATGGGCAATTATAATAGGTGTCCTTATAATCGTATGGATTCTTATAGGAATTACGAATCTTGGCAAGATAAATACAGTTGCCATGACAGCTCTTTTTATACTGTCACTCGTACTTTTTAAAGTAATCTTTTTTGGTACAGGAAGTGCAGAACCTATCGTTGATGATGGAAGCCTGACATTTGGCGCAGCTGTAGAGCTTGCAGTTGCCATGCCACTTTCATGGCTGCCTCTTATAAGTGATTATACAAGAGAGGCCGAAAAGCCATTTGCAGCAACGTGTGCAAGTGTTGTTGTATATAGTCTGGTCAGCATATTTATGTATATGATAGGTATGGGAGCAGCTATATTTACAGGTGAATATGATATTGCACAGATTATGTTAAAGACAGGCTTTGGTGTTGTAGGACTTCTTATTATCGTATTCTCTACAGTTACAACAACATTCCTTGATGCATACTCAGCAGGAGTGTCCAGTGTTTCAATCTCGTCTAAGATTAAGGAAAAGTGGGCAGCAGTCATTGTTACTGTTATTGGAACAATAGCAGCAATCGTTTATCCTATGGATAATATAACAGATTTTCTATATCTTATAGGTTCAGTATTTGCCCCTATGATAGCTGTGCAGATAGCAGATTATTTTATATTAAAAAAGGCAGACGCTTTTAAGCTTTCATTTAAGTGGCACAATCTTATCGTATGGCTTGCTGGTTTTGTGATATATCGTATACTTATGCAGGTAGATACGCCAGTTGGAAATACACTTCCAGATATGGTAATTACTGTTATTCTGTGTGTTGTAGTAGAAAAAATAGTTAATGTGTTAAATAAAAAAAGATAATAGTATTATAAACAAGAAAATGTAAGAAATACATGAACAATTAAATATAGCCGGATTTTGATTTTAATATAATAAAAAAACAAGCCATAACGGAGCCTTCATTTATCATAATTTGCATATATGATAAATGAAAGCTCTGTTATGGCT
>JBNMGS010000156.1:0-5046 GCA_050872365.1 Lachnospira sp. | reverse complement strand
TCGTCCGTTTGTCATCTACTGAAATTTAATTAAACAGTAATATTATTTATTTTTTGCCGCTGTTTCAGCATATTTTGTTATGACCAGTTTTTCATAAGGTACATCCTTATCAAGTTCTCCAGCTTCCTTAAGAATATCTTTGAGCAGCTTGAAGCTATTTTCTTCAAATATAGTATCATTTTTCCACGTATCCTGTGACTTATATCGTTCTACAATTGTTGTTATCGTTTCAAGATTAGTTTCAGAAAACTGTGGGGCTATGGTTTCTGCTATTTCTTTGCTGGTGTGTGTGTTTACATAGTCAAGTCCCTTTTGTATTGCGTTGGTGAATCCCTGTATAACATCAGGATGTTTTTCAATATAACTCTTATTAGCACAATATGCCGTGTAAGGAACATATCCGCTGTCAGTTCCAAGAGATGCTACAACATAACCTTCATTTTGTTGTTCAAGGAGTGTTGCAGAAGGTTCAAACTCTACAGTATAGTCAGCAATACCAGATGTAAATGCGGCAGCAGTTGAGCCAAAGTCGACATTTTGAAGTATTGTAAGATCATTGGAAGGAGAGATATTATTTTTCTTAAGTATATATTCAAAAAGCATTTCAGGCATTCCGCCAGCTCTTCCGCCAAGAACAGTTTTATTTTTCAAATCATCCCATTTAAATCCATCTTCTTCATTTCTTGATACAAGAAAGTTACCAGCTCGTTGTGTAAGCTGTGCAAAATTTATTGCGTAATCTGTTGAACCCTCCTGATATACGTATATAGAGCTTTCAGATCCCATAAAACCTATATCAGATTCCCCTGATACAAGAGAAGTCATAACTTTATCAGCTCCGAATCCGGTGATAAGGTTTAGGTTGATATTTTCATCTTTAAAATAGCCTAACTCGATAGCTGCATATTGTGGTGCATAGAATATTGAATGTGCAACCTCGTTCAATGTAATATCAACGTAGCCATTATTTTCTTTTTTCTGACAGGCAGTCATAGGCAGTATAAGTACAATACATAATAATAATGCCAGAAAGTGACGTAAATATTTCAAAATAAATCTCCATTTCCGCATTTATGATTCAGATATTAAGAGTAAAAAGTTATATTGCGCACAATCAGAGTGAAAATTGTGATGCAGATAATTGAAATAAAAAATTTTAATTCAGGCAATCAGAATAAAAATTGTGAGAGATGATGTTGTTTTTTTGATATTTTATTAATTGCTGTGATTTAATATTCTGACTGATTTTAATTGCTAACATGAATCATAAAAACGCATTCTATATTTATTTCTATATTATTCTGAAATTGATTAAAGTGTTACATGAAAATCTTAATTAGCAGTTATACAGTCAGGACATATAGATATTTATAATATATTTAATGCTTTAGAAAACAAAAGTGTACGAAATATAATAATGTTTACAAAAATATATGTAAAATTGTGAAAAATGTCGATAAAAATGTTGGATATAAATGTTAATTATGTTAAAATAAGTTATCTTAAATATACTATTTTATCTTTCCTATTAAGGTAAATAGTCATTGTATAATTATGGGAGGTTTGTTTATTATGTTTGGCAGAAAAACAACGGCACAGGAAGCTAATAGGGATAAGGAATTGTTATTGCAGGCTATGGATAAGATGATAGCCGGTGATTTTAGTACGGTATCATCTGAGGGATTCAGTGATCCGATATATGCAGACAAGCTGAATCAGATAGTTGCAGCTTATAAGAGAGCTAATAACAACTACATTATGAGACTCAATGAAGCTATGGAATCTATAGGAGATAATTCTTATGTCAAGAATATGCTTGACCAGGTTTCATTGCAACAGAAGTCTATTACCAATATGAATGATTCAAGCCAGGTGCTTAAGGATTCTATTAACAATATATCACAGGCTATGAGTGATATAAGGGATAATACACATGATATGTTACATGCATCACAGAGCAGCTCGACTAATATGAATGATAGTATAAGAGTTGTTAATGAATCATCAGAGAAGATAGCGGATATTAACAGTCAGGTTCAGGCATTTCATGAAAAAATCAACAAAATCGGTGAAATTGTTGATATTGTCAAGAAAGTTGCAAGCCAGAGTAATCTGTTAGCACTTAATGCTTCTATAGAGGCAGCAAGAGCAGGAGAGGCTGGTAAAGGATTTGCAGTAGTTGCAGATCAGGTAAGGCAGCTCTCAAGCAATACAGCAGAATCAGCAGAAGACATAGTTAAATATGTTAATGAATTAAAAGGTGATATAGAAGTTCTTGCAACATCTATGGAAGAAACTACAACTAAACTTTCAGAAGGTAATGAAAAGGTTGAAGTATCATTAAGAGATATTGAACATATGAATGAGCAGATGACTGCTATTAATGATTCAGTTGAGAGAATATTTGATGATATAGACAAACAGTCAGAGACAACAAAAGAGTTTACAGATCAGGTCGGTAATATAGCTGATACATATGGCATGCTTACTAAAGAATGTACAGAAACGGGTACACATATCTTTAAGATTGGCAGATATATAGATACATGTAGAAGCGATATGTTCAGGGAAGCAGGAGCTGTAACAACACAGGATATGTTAAGAATATTTGAAATAGATCATTTTATCCTGATGTGGAGAGTTTATAACAACATAGTTGATTTTGAGAGATTAAAGATAACACAGCTTAACAATCCTGATACATGTAAGATTGGTAAGTGGATGAATTCACAGACAGATCCTAAGATTACTGGAAGCAGTCAGTTTAAGAAGCTTGATTCTGCACACAGACTTATTCATAAGTATGCATGTGAATCATGGTATGCTAAGGATGAAGGTGATATTGATAAAGCTCTTGAGGCATTCCAGAAGTGCCATGATGCTTATTATGAATACAAGAAAGCTATTGCTGATATGAAGAGTTATATGAGGACAATAGGATATACGGATGAAACTAAGATAGTTATATTCAGAAATTAATATAATGTGATATGAGTGTCAAAGATTAAATTTGTAATTTACTGATATTGTTGATGTTATTGCCAAAATATATTTTGCATATAACTGATGCATTTTGATTGCTGCATTGCTATGCAGTCTGCTTTATTTAGTAATCAATAGTTAAAAAGGGATGCCACTAATGATTAGGTGTGCTATCCCTTTTTTATTATTAAGATAGTTGTTTCAGCCTGTTTATATTGACAGTTACAGGATGGTTGACGGGTTAGTTGCTGGCAGGTTAGTTAAATAAAACTGAGTTGATAATAGGCATAGTATGTGTTATTATATTACAATGGTTTGGATGTGTAATGATAAGGCAGCGATTTATATTATACAGGAATATTGTATATGTGTGTTCATGTATAGCAGCTGTTAAAACAGATTAAGGGCAATAATGAATATGAGTTGGTTTTATAAAACATAATAAGTGAGGCTAGTGTATGAAAGAGGTATATGTTATTGGACATAAGAATCCAGACACTGATTCAATATGTTCGGCAATCTGTTATGCGAGATTTAAAAATATTGTAACAGGTACTAAGGATTATGTGCCCAAAAGAGCGGGACATCTGAATGAAGAAACGCAGTTTGTGCTTTCAAAATGTAATATTAAAGCACCTGTATATATAAAGGATGTAAGGCCGCAGGTTAAAGATATAGATATAAGAAAAATAGATGGAATAGATGAGAATTATTCTGTAAGAAATGCATGGAAGCTTATGAAAGAGCTTGATGTAGTAACATTGCCTATTCTGGAAAATGACAGGCTTAAGGGACTTGTTACCATAGGAGATGTTGCAAAGTCTTATTTTGAGATGTATGACAGTGATATTCTATCAGTTGCACATACCAGTCTTAAGAATATTGTTGATACATTAAATGGTGAAATAATAACAGGTGATCCAGATAAACGCTTTGATAAAGGCAAGATGCTTATTGCAGCAGCGAATCCTGACATGATGGAGAATATGATTGATGAGGGTGATTTCGTCATACTTGGTAACAGATATGAATCACAGTTATGTGCAATAGAGATGGAAGCAGGATGTCTTATTATATGTGAAGGAGTAAAAGTCTCTAATACCATTATAAAGATGGCAAAGCAACACAATTGTGTCATAATAACAACATCGTATGATACATATACGGTTGCAAGACTTTTAAATCAGGCGATACCAGTCAGTTTTTTTATGAAACAGACTTCTCTGGTAAAGTTTAAACTTAACGACTTTGTAGAAGATATCCAGGATATCATGGCTAATAAGAGATTCCGTGATTTCCCTATTGAGGATGAAGACGGAAGATATATCGGTATGATATCCAGACGCAACATTATTAAAGCCGGTAAGAAAAAGGTTATACTTGTAGATCATAATGAAAAGTCACAGGCTGTGTTTGGCGTTGAGGATGCTGATATACTGGAGATTATAGATCATCACAGGCTTGGCTGTATACAGACAATAACACCGGTTTTTTTCAGAAATCAGCCATTAGGATGTACGGCAACTATTATATATCAGATGTATGGGGAGCATAATATAGACATAGACAAGCAGACAGCAGCTTTGCTGTGTTCTGCAATTATATCTGATACATTAATACTTAAATCGCCAACATGTACAGAGTATGATGTAGAAGCATGCAGGGCACTTGCTGCAATAGCTGATATAAATATTGAAGAATATGGAAGAGAGATGTTCAGAGCTGGCAGTAATCTTTCATCAAAGACTGAAGAAGAAATATTTTACAGAGATTATAAGAAATTTTCAATTGGTGAATTATCAGTTGGAGTTGGTCAGGTTAATTGCATGAGTTATGATGAGATTCAGACAATTATTGCAAAAGAAAAGAATTATATGAAGCATGTTACAGAACACAGTAGTGAGATTAATATAGCATATCTCCTTATAACAGATGTTATGAAAGAAACATCATATGTTATGTATGCAGGCAAGAACGCAGCTGTTGTATTAAAAAATGCATTTAGTCTTGAAAACATAGGCGATATATATACAATACTTCCAGGTGTCGTTTCAAGAAAGAAGC
>JBNMGS010000155.1:0-5047 GCA_050872365.1 Lachnospira sp. | reverse complement strand
GAGAATGATTGATATGGCACTTTTTAAGCAGATTGGAATATTCTTTGCATTTCCACTGATTCTTGCACTTATTCATTCTGTGTTCGGAATTAAGTTTATTAATATAATTCTTGCAACTATGGGAATGAGTTCAATGGCAGCATCTATTGGACTTACACTTGTATTTGTTGCAGTTATTTATGGAGGATATTTTATTATAACTTATCTGTGCAGCAGAAGTATGATTAAGCCTTGAAGATAAGTATAAGAGAAGTCTGCTCTTGAAACAATTAGGTACTTACATATTTTGATAAATATGTTATACTATGTACGAAAATACTGATAATACGAAAAGTATAATTAGTAAAGGAATACAATTAGTAAAACATACAATCAGGAGGAATGTATTATGTTATCTACAGATGCTAACATATTAAAGATAAAGCACGAAATATTATATCAGGTTGCCAAGCTTGCTTTCGCAGGAGAGCTTGAGGAAAAGAAGGAAGAGCTTCCATATGAACTTCTTCCTGGACCACAGGCTAAGTATAGATGCTGCGTATATAAAGAGAGAGAAGTTGTAAGACAAAGAATAAGACTTGCAGAGGGTAAGTGTCCATCCGAGACACCTAAGACAGGAAAAGATAATGTTGTACAGGTTATAGAAGCAGCATGTGCCGACTGTCCACTTTCACATTACATTGTGACGGATAACTGCAGAAAGTGTATGGCCAAGGCATGTCAGCAGGCATGTAAGTTTGGTGCAGTATCTATGGGACGTGACAGAGCATATATTGACCCGGATAAGTGTAAAGAGTGCGGTCAGTGTGCTAAAGCCTGTCCATACAACGCTATAGCTGATCTTATAAGGCCATGTAAGAAAATATGTCCGGTTGGTGCCATAACTATGGATGAGAATGGTATCTGTGAAATAGATGACAGCAAATGTATAAAGTGTGGTCAGTGTATACACGCCTGTCCATTTGGTGCAATTGGATCAAAGACAGATATAGTAGATGTTATAAAGGATATGAGAGCTGGTAAGAAAGTTGTAGCCATGGTAGCGCCGGCAATAGAAGGCTCGTTTGGTGCCGATATTACTATGGATAGTATAAGAACAGCATGTAAGAAGATAGGCTTTGAAGATATGTATGAGGTGGCTCTTGGTGGTGATCTTACAGCAGGTTCAGAAGCTAAAGAGTGGCTTGAAGCAAACAAAGAGGGCAAAAAGATGACTACATCATGTTGTCCTGCATTTGTTAATATGATTAAGAAGCATTATCCAGAGCTTGTAGATAATATATCAACAACTGTATCACCTATGTGTGCAGTATCACGTATGTTAAAGGCTAAAGATGCAGAGATTGTTACAGTATTTATAGGACCATGTATTGCAAAGAAGGATGAGAGAAGAGATACGTCTATAGAAGGTAACGCTGATTATGTTCTTACTGTGGGTGAATTCAGAGCTATGCTTAGAGCTAAGGGGGTAAAGATAGAACCTGAAGCTAATGCAAACCAGCAGGCCAGTGTATATGGCAAGAGATTTGGTAATGGTGGTGGAGTAACAGCTGCTGTTCTTGAATGTATGAAAGAACTTGGAGAAGATCCATCTAAATTCACAGTCGAAAAATGTTCTGGTGGTACTGAATGTAAGAAAGCGCTTACATTACTTAAGATGGGCAGACTTTCTGCAGATTTTGTAGAAGGTATGGCATGCGAGGGAGGATGTGTAGGTGGTCCTAGCCATCATCATTCTAACAAGAATGAAGCCCTTGTTGCTAAAGACAGGGATAAGCTTTTATCAGAGGCTGATTCGCGTGGTGTATATGAGAATCTGAAAAAATTTGATACAGATGGTTTCTCAATGCACAGATGCTAAATATGTATTATATTTTTATGATGTAAGGGTCAAAAGGTCAAAAAGTCATTCGTGCTTGCATGAAATGACTTTTGAAACCAACATCATTTTTATCTTGATATAAGGAAAAGTATTTATGAAATATGATGGAATAAAAAAAGTCCTTGATGGTAAGTTTATAAGCAGATATGATGTTACTTACACGACGGAGGATGACAAAACAAAGGTATATGAGATTATAAGCCGTAATAAAAATATAACGTCTATAGAGGAACTAAAAAATCAGTCACCAGATGGCGTTGTTATAGTTGTAACTGATATAACAGGAGAGAGAATCCTTTTAAACAGAGAATACAGAATGGCTGTTGGTGATTATGTATACAATTTTCCGGCTGGTCTTATAGATGCAGGAGAGACACCACAGATAGCAGCAGCAAGAGAACTTAAAGAAGAAACAGGGCTTGATCTTATAAGTATAGAAGATACGCTTTATGACAGCTATAGTGCTATTGGGTTTTCTAACGAAACTAACAGGGTTGTCATTGGAAAAGCTGACGGCACATTTGCTAAGAGTACGTCAACAGTAGAAGAAATATCTGCTGCGTGGTATAATAAGGCAGAAGTAAGAGAGCTCCTTAAGGATAACAGATTTGCAGCAAGAACACAGGCATTCTGTTATATGTGGGCAAGGAATGGAGATTAACTGCTATGAAAAGATTAAGAATAACGGCCACGATGACAGCTTTAGCAGTATTACTATGTATGTCGTTTGCATTGTCAGGATGCAGGAAGAAGTATCAGGAGATTGCTTTGTATAAATATACAGAGAATACAGATGGCACATTGACTATTACAGAACTGACTGACAAAGGAAAGTCTGAATACGAACTTACAATTCCATCTGTGCTTGATGGTAAAAATGTTACAGCTATAGGTGATGGAGCATTAAGAGATGATGTTCTTATTAAAAAAGTTGTAATAGAAGATGGAATTGATTATATAGGTTCTAATGCTTTTTTATCATGTTATAATCTTTCGGATATAGATATACCACAATCTGTAGCCGACATAGGAACTAATGCATTTACAGAGACAGCATGGTATGAAGCGCAGTTATCTGTATCGAAAGATATAATTATAAATAACATACTGTATGAGGCAGATGATTCAGGCGAAAATTATACAGTCAGGGATGGCGTTATAACAATTGCTTCAGGAGTTTTTTACAATAATACCGGTCTGCATACAGTAACAATACCAGCTACAGTGAAAAATATAGGAACCAATGCATTTGCAGGCTGCAGTAATCTTACAGATATAACACTTCCAGAAGGTCTTGAGAATATAGGATACGGTGCTTTTGCCGGTAGTGGAATTAAGGAGATTACAGTTCCTAAAAGTGTTAAGACAATAGGACAGGATGCATTTCTTGGAATAGACAAAGTTAATATGAGTAAGTAGATATATTGATGAACACAGTTAAAGCTGTGAATATGATTTTATTGGAGTTAGAAGTGGCATAAGGGTTGCATGGATATGTAATAATGTAGCAATCTGTGTACATTTTAAGATTAATTATTATAAAACATCTTAAGTTTAATTATTATAAAACAGAAGGCTTTAAAGTATATAATATTAATAACCGGCTATATTATATACTTTAAAGCCTGTTTTTATATTACGATTGAATTAAAGAAGCTGGATATTGTTATTTTAACTGTATAATTTCTAAATCAGATTATTATCATTTTAAGGCTTTTTACTTAAGAAAATCCTGTCTCATAGGGTTGAATACATCAACAAGAATACCATCTTCAAGAGCAGTAACACCATGTTCTACATTAGAAGGCATATATACACTGTCTCCCTGGTTAACAATCTTTGTTTCTCCTCCAATAGTGAATTCAAAACTTCCTTTTGCAATATAAGTTATCTGCAGATGTTCATGTTTATGAAAGTTGCCTTTAGAGCCTTTCTTAAATGTGATTTCGCACATCATAAGTTCATCAGAATAGCAGAGAATTTTTCTTGTGACTCCTGGTTCACAATCTGTAGGAATGACATCTTTATTATATTTAAACATACTTATCCTCGTTTCTGCGCATATATAACATGTCATGCGGCTTTTTATTTGTTTTATTATAATTGCGGAGCATTTATTTTTCAATATAATAACTTGCATTGATTACTACATTATAAAGATTTATTGTGTTATAGTAAGGATATGTGAGGTTGGAAGAGATGATGGAGAAAGCAGGTAAATGCATCATGCATTGCAAAGTTATATTAAAAGGATGAAAAAATAGAAAGAGAAAATAAATACATAAAGTAATACAGGAAGAGATTTAAGAATAGATGTAAAAAACAAATATGATAAAAATAAAAAAAGGAATATTAAAATATGAGAATAGTGTGCATTATAATGGCGGTTTTATGTATGGCATATTATATAAGATGTGCTACATATGCCGGAGTAAAATCCTCATTTATATGGATATGGCTTATTGGTACGGTTGGATTCATGATTTTATATATGTTTGGATTGCTTGAGGCAAAAAATATATATATTCTACCGCTTTCAGTTAAATATATAGCTTATATAGTTATAGGCGTTGGTTTTGCACTGTTTGTAATTCTTGAAATGTGCATAATATTCAGTATGAAGCAAAAACCAGAGGATAACTGCAGATATATTATAGTATTAGGATGTCAGATAAGAGGCGACAAGGTGACGAAATCACTAAGAAAACGTCTTGATGCGGCATATGATTATGCTATAAAAAATCCTGATACGATTATAATAGTTTCTGGAGGACAGGGGAAAGGAGAAAACAAAACTGAGGCACTTGCCATGTATGAGTATCTTTGCAATAAAGGTATAAGTCCCAAACGTATATTTATGGAGGATAAATCAACAGATACTAACGAAAATATGATGTATTCAGTAAGGTATATAGATGATTATGATGCAGCAACAGGTATAGTCACGAATAACTTCCACATATTCCGTGCAAGGCTTCTTGCAAGGGGAAAAGGACTTACACACACATGTGGAATACCGGCACAGAGTGATGAAGTACTTTTTATAAACTATATGGTTAGAGAAGCCATAGGAATAGTGAAAGATTTCGTGTATGGCAATTATTAACTATTAAAATTAACTATTTAATGTTAATGCTTAATGTCATTATTAAGATTTATTAAAAT
>JBNMGS010000154.1:0-5063 GCA_050872365.1 Lachnospira sp. | reverse complement strand
GTCATCAGGTGCTGTTGATATTATATATGGCGGTGGACTTAATGGTGAAACTAAGAAAATAGTTGATTTATTAAGACAATCTATTATAAAAGGTGAGTTCCTTCCTTTTTCAGGTGAATTGAAAGATCAGGCTGGAAATATCAAGAACAGGATAAATGAGACACTTGATCCGGATGAAATTATAGAGATGGACTGGTTACTTGATAATGTTGTTGGAAAGATACCGGAATATGATGAGCTGAATGATAATTCTAGAATGCTGGTTATGAATCAGGGTATCATAGATGTAAATGAATAATAAGATTAACAATCTTAATTATGTGATTGAGGATATTTATATGAATGATATTATATGAATAAACAAATTTATGTAATTAAAGATATCATCAGAGAATTATAGATGTTAATCAATAATTGAAATGAGTGAATAAATATATGAAAATACTTGTGTTAGCGGATGTTGAATCTAAGTATCTGTGGGATTATTTTGAAAAGGAGAAACTTGATGGAATAGATCTTATTCTGTCGTGTGGAGATTTGCGTGCAGAATATCTCTCGTTCCTTGCATCTTTTTCAAAAGTACCAATATTATATGTGCGAGGTAATCATGATGATAATTATGCGTTTAATGAGCCAGAAGGATGTATATGTATAGAAGATAAAATATATGTTTATAAAGGGGTCCGAATCATGGGACTTGGTGGTTCTATAAGATATAAAGCAGGTGCCAATCAATATACGCAGGGACAGATGAAAAGAAGAGTTACCAGAATGTGGCCGAAGATAAAGATGAAGAAAGGAATAGATATATTGCTTACGCATTCGCCGGCTGCAGGAATAGGGGACGGTGAAGATAATCCACATAAAGGATTTGAAGCATTTATAGATATACTTGATAAATACAAACCTAAATATTTTATTCATGGTCATGTACATCTTAATTATTCTATCGAGAATAAAAGGGAGAGAGTATATAAGGATACAATAATAATTAATGGCTATGAACGATATATACTTGATTATCCGGATGTTGAAAAGCTTTAAAAGTATGATTAATGAGTGGTGTTATGCGGGATTACCTTTGTATTTTTATTTGATTTTAAATAGGTTTTAATTGGGTTTTAATCAGGTTGCATCTTTACTCGTGGTTTTATTTAGTTTTGTTTTTATTTTGTTTTAAGAAAAGTGCTTGCAATATACAAATATGTGTGATAGTATGTTCAAAGCACTGAAAAACAAATGTACGCCACAGAAAGACAAAAACGAATATTTGTTTTTAGAAAAAATTAAGAAAAATAAAATGTAAAGTGTATAGGTATATTTTACACAGGACGCATAATGCGTGAGAATGGAGGATTATAATGAGCGAGAAGTTAAAGGTAGGTATCCTTGGTGGTACAGGTATGGTAGGTCAGAGATTTATAACATTACTTGAAAACCATCCATGGTTTGATGTTGTTTTAGTAGCTGCCAGTGGACGTTCAGCAGGAAAGCTTTATGAAGATACTGTAGAAGGACGTTGGAAAATGCAGACACCTATGCCAGAATTCGTAAAGAAGATGTCAGTGTACGATATGGATAAAGACTTTGATGAGATAGTATCAAAGGTTGATTTCGTATTCTGTGCTGTTAATATGCCAAAGAACGAAATCAAGGCATTAGAGGAAAGATATGCTAAGGCTGAGGTTCCTGTAGTTTCTAATAATAGCGCCAATCGTTGGACACCAGATGTTCCTATGATTCTTCCAGAAGTTAATCCGGAACATACTAAGGTTATAGAAGCACAGAAGAAGAGACTTGGAACAACAAGAGGATTTATAGCTGTTAAGCCTAATTGCTCAATTCAGAGTTATGCTCCAGCTCTTGCTGCACTTAAAGAATTCGAACCAAAGCTTGTTGTAGCTACAACATATCAGGCTATATCAGGTGCTGGTAAGACGTTTGAACAGTGGCCAGAGATGGTAGAAAATATTATTCCTTATATCGGTGGAGAAGAAGAAAAATCAGAAAAGGAACCTCTTAGAATCCTTGGAACAGTTGAGAATGGTGAAATTGTTCCGGCTACAGAGCCTGTTATTACATGTCAGTGTTTAAGAGTTCCTGTTCTTGATGGACATACAGCTGCTGTTTTTGTAAACTTTGGAAAGAAGCCTACAAAGGAACAGATTATAGAAAAGTGGAGAAGCTTCAAGGGTGTACCTCAGGAATTAAATCTTCCATCAGCACCTAAGCAGTTTATCCAGTATCTTGAAGAAGATGATCGTCCACAGGTTAAGCTTGATGTTAATTATGAACATGGTATGGGAATTTCTTTAGGAAGATTAAGAGAAGACAGCGTGTTTGATTATAAGTTTGTTGGACTTTCACATAATACATTAAGAGGTGCAGCAGGTGGAGCAGTTCTTTGTGCAGAACTTCTTAAGGCACAGGGATATATAACAGCAAAGTAAGATGCTTTTAATGCCCGTGTGTTGTTGAATATATTGGTATAGATATTATTAACAAACTTACAATATAATATAAGTGAAAAACAGCCGTACATATATCATTTGGTGCATAAACTGAAAGTTTATCTTATGGTATAAGTATGGCTGTTTTTTATATTATTAATGTGTTATTTAATGTGTTATACAACATACCATATCATCACCCTTTTGCATTTCTCCCCAATATAATATATAATGAGCGCAAAAGAAAAGGAAGCGGCTGCGAAGCAGCCATTTACTTTTCTTGCGCCATTAACGAACGAACAGTCATGCGAAGCAGGACGAAAGAGCGCTTCAGCGCGGGTTCGTGAGTGCAGGAGTGAAAAAGAAAAAGTAAACAGCTGAACGAACAGTCAGCAGAATTAATAGATTGGAGAAAGATTGTATGGGAAAATCCGTATATATAGCGGAAAAACCGAGTGTTGCCCAGGAATTTGCCAAGGCATTACATGTGAATTTTAAAAGAAAAGACGGATATCTTGAAGCAGATGAGCATATTGTAACATGGTGTGTAGGACATCTTATAACCATGTGCTATCCAGAGGCTTATGATGAGAATCTAAAGAAGTGGAGATTTGATACATTGCCATTTATTCCACAGCAGTTTAAATACGAGGTTATACCTGCTGTAAAAAAACAGTTTGATATAGTGAAAAATATACTTAACAGGGAAGATGTTGAAACAATATATGTATGCACCGATTCAGGACGTGAGGGAGAATATATATATCGTCTGGTTAGACAGGAAGCCCATGTTACCGGGAAAAAAGAAAAAAGAGTGTGGATAGATTCACAGACCGAAGAGGAGATTATTAAGGGTATCAGAAATGCCAAAGATATATCAGAATATGACAATTTAAGTGCAGCAGCATATCTTCGCGCTAAAGAAGACTATCTTATGGGAATTAATTTTTCCAGAGTGCTTACACTTAAATATGGAAGAAATATAGCTAATTATCTTCATGAGGACAGGGCAGTTGTATCGGTAGGAAGAGTTATGACATGTGTTCTTGGAATGGTTGTAAGGAGAGAAAGAGAAATAAGAAGCTTTGTAAAAACTCCTTTTTTTAAAGTTATTGGAAACACAGTGATTAATGATGAAACATTTGATTCAGAGTGGAGAGTATGTGAGCAGAGCAGATATTATGGAACGCCATATCTTTATAAGGATAATGGCTTTAAAGAAAGAAATAAAGCAGAAGAACTTGTAGCGTTATTATCAGATCAACTTCCTGCTACAGGAATAGTAAAGTCGGTAGAGAGAAAAAAAGAGACGAAGAATCCACCATTACTATATAATCTTGCCGAAATTCAGAATGAATGTAGTAAACTTTTTAAGATAAGTCCGGACCAGACACTTAATATAATACAGGAATTATATGAGAAGAAACTGGTTACTTATCCAAGAACGGATGCAAGAGTGTTATCAAGTGCCGTATGTAAGGAAATATATAAGAATATAGGCGGTTTAAGAAATTATATTCATGTTAAAGATATAGCAGCAGAAGTTATGGAGAAAAAACTGTATACAGGCATAGAAAAGACAAGATATTGTAATGATAAAGCAATAACTGATCATTATGCGATTATTCCGACAGGACAGGGACTTAACAATCTGGCTTCATTGTCAGTAACTGCACAAAGAACATATGAGGTGATTGTAAGAAGATTCTTAAGTATCTTTTTCCCGCCAGCTGTATATCAGAAAGTGAGTATAACATCATCAGTAAAAAACGAAGATTTTTATGCTACATTTAAGGTACTTGTGAATGAGGGATATTTAAAGGTTACTAACAATTCATTTTCAAGAAATAAAACGCAACAGTTATCAGGTGGACAGAATAACCAGATTGGAAAGAACAATCAGAATGTAACAGCAAAAGAGGAAACAGCACAAGATGGTGATTCAGATAAAACAGATGCAGGACTGCTTGAAAGCCTGAAACAGTTAAAGAAAGGTTCACAGATAACGTTTACAGGGTTTAATATTAAAGAGGGTGAAACATCACCACCTAAAAGGTATAATTCCGGTTCTATTATACTGGCGATGGAAAATGCCGGACAGCTTATAGAGGATGAGGAATTAAGAGCACAGATAAAGGGAAGTGGAATAGGAACCAGTGCCACACGTGCTGAAATATTAAAAAAGCTTAATGTTAATAAATATATATTTATTAATTCAAAAACGCAGATAATTACACCAACACTTCTTGGGGAAATCATATATGATGTTGTAGACAATTCAATCAGGCAGCTGCTTAATCCTGAACTTACAGCAAGCTGGGAAAAAGGACTTACGTATGTAGCAGAGGGCAGTATAACTTCTGATGAATATATGCAGAAACTGTCTGGTTTTGTGACAAGAAGAACGGTTGCAGTAAAGGGGCTTAATAATCAGGCGCAACTAATAACTTTGTTTAACAATTCAGCAAAGAACTATAAGCGTTGATTGAATGAATTAGTTTCACATTATCATATGCAAAGATAAATATAAGTATTGCTTTTATGTTATGATGTTGTATATTATATTTATAAGTAGTACGACAAAATAGAAGATACATTTGAATAGCGTTTTAG
>JBNMGS010000153.1:0-5105 GCA_050872365.1 Lachnospira sp. | reverse complement strand
CATCATTATGGGAACATATGATATGGGACAAGTTTGACAATGTGTCTAATTGGAAAGAATTAGATACATATCTATCTGATATAAATAAAAAAATAGTATTTATATTTGATGGATTAGAAACTTTGTTTTCAGAAATAATAAGAGAAAATATTGGAAAGTCAGGCATCAAGGCTATCTGTAAGAATGTTATGAATCATATTAATGAATATCAGCTTGAAAATGTAGGGGTGATAGTCTTTTTAAGAAAAGATATTGCTGAATTGGCTATGGATGTTAATTTTGAACAATTCAGAAATCAGTATCAATCATACGAACTAAATTGGTCACAGACAGATGCCTTAAAGTTGGCGTGGAAACTTGCAGATAATGCTGCGGAGGATATAGGATTACAGTTAACGGAGAATAAGGATAATATACCAGTATATAATCTTTCATCAGAGACTATAGAGAATAATCTAAATAGATTGTGGGGGAAAAAGATGGGACCAGATGGTTCTAAAACAGCTGGTACAATAAGATGGGTGCTTGCATCTTTATCTGACTTTAATGGTCAGTTGCAGGCAAGAGATATTGTAAGATTTTTGCAGTATGCAACGGAAGATACCAGCATAAAGGGTGATTTTAGGGATAGGCTTTTGACACCGGATATTATGAAAAAGGCTATAATTAAAGCATCTGAGCAAAAACTTAAAGAGGTTAAGGCAGAAATATACCAGCTTCAAAGTAGTTTTAAGAAATTAGAGGAGATACCAGTATCAAAAAAACAAGACCCATTAATTTTCGAAGTGCTAGAAAAATTAACTAATGATGATATTAAGTCGCTTGAAAGATTTGGGTATTTAAAGGAAGCTGATGGAGAGTATTATATTGCAGAAAATATAAGGTATGCATTAGGTTATAACAAAACGAGAAGAGGTGGAATTAAGTTGGTTTCACTATTAGTTACTAAGTAACGTGTACCTGCTTTACATTTAATTTTTGGATAAACCAATAATAGTTCGAAAGAGGAGTTATGCATTTATTATTTTTTCAATGGTTTGCCTTTATGCAGAAGGGGATTGAGAATGCTTAAAAAAAACTGAATATTAGTTATGATGTATTTTATTATGATATGAAGGACTGGGATAATGATATTGAACTTGAAAAGAAACTCATGAGTTATCTTACAGACAGCAAGGTTTCATATGATGCTATATTTTCAGTTAATTTTATTCCTATGGTATCTGAAGTATGTAACAGACTGGCAATGTCTAAAGACAGTAATATTAAACCTAAGTATATATCATGGGTATATGATTGTTCTCTTAATATAAGACGTATTGATACATTAAAAAATGACTGTAATAGAATATATTTCTTTGATAGAATTCAGGCGGAAATGTATTTAAATCAAGGGGTAAGCGGGGCAAGACATATGCCACTGGCAGTGGATACGGATGTGTTTGGAGAGGTTATTTCTGGCAATTGTGCGGATATCAACGATATAGTTAATGTTAAAAATACAGGATATGTCAGCAGCATAGTTAGTAGCAGAGATAAAACGAATATCAGCGATATATTCAATAGCAATGATACTGTCTATGCCTGCGATGTTGCTTTGGTTGGTAAGCTGTATAAGTCCGATTATCAGTACATAGTCCAGTATCAAGATGAATATGTGAGAGGTTATCTGGAGGGAATAGTATCAGCACAGGAAAAACTGTATGGTGGTTATATAATAGATGATTGTGTTAATGAAACAATGATGAAACGTATAAATGATAATTTTTCAAAAGTATCAGGAGGAACGTATTCTGTAATAAAACCAGAGGTTACGTATGCACTTGCAACAGAGGTTACTGGCAGGGAACGTTTTAAGGCACTTGCATTATTGCAGAACAGATGCAGGGTAAATCTGTATTCGTCTGATAAAGACGATAGATTATCAGGTGTTAAGCAGTGTGGACCTGTAGATTATTATAATCAGATGCCACTTGCATTTAATCAGGCAAAGGTTAATCTTAATATATCGTTAAAGGCTATACAGTCAGGGATTCCTCTGAGAGTGTTTGATGTCTTAGGGTGTGGAGATTTTCTTATAACGAATTATCAGCATGAGATAGCAGAATGTTTTGAGAATGGCAGAGAACTTGTTATATATGAGGATATACCGGATCTTATAGCTAAGGTGAATTATTATCTTGCACATGAAGATGAGCGGAAAAGAATTGCAAAGAATGGGTATGAAAAGGTGAAAAGTGAGTATACATTTGAAAGATGTATGAAACAAATGTTAAAACATGGAGCATAAACAGAAAAAATTAAAAGAGAAAATATAGTATTTGCCCAACAAAGTATAATAACACTGCATTGTGTAAGAAAGGTAACAAAGTTATGTCAGATATAAAACTCTATGATATAAACCAAGATATAAAAACCTACGATGCCATCGTAGTAGTCACACCAAAGGATTTTAAGAGGGTCAGGGAAAATAATGAAAGAATTATACGTAACCTCCCTGTAAGAAAGGTAATATTTGTTGGCAGCAGTGAGCTGGGAGAACTTGTACAGGATTATCAGCAGTCCGATTATGGAAGTAGAGTGGGTTTTGTAAATGAAGATGACTTGATTCCTTTCAGTGAGGTGTATAGCTGCATGGAGAGTGCCATGGCGGATATACTACAGGGAAGAGAGCTCCCAAGAGGCCTTGTAGGCTGGTATTATCAGCAGTTTCTTAAAATGAAGTATGCAGCAGTGTGTAAAGATGAATATTACATGACATGGGATGGAGATACTGTTCCTTGTAAGACATTTTCTATGTTTGATGAAGCTGGAAAGCCTTATTTTGACATGAAATGCGAGTATCATGAGGAATATTTTATAACTATGGGTAAGATATTGCCGGGACTTGGAAAAGTAAATGATAAGTCTTTTATATCTGAACATATGCTGTTTAACTGCGGGTATATGCAAGAGCTGATTAAAAAGATTGAGGAAAGGGATGACATTAAAGGGAAAAGATTCTGGGAGAAGATTCTTAATGCTATAAGGCTTGAACATATACAGGAGAACAGTTTTAGTGAGTTTGAGACATATGGTACATATATGAGTGTGAATCATCCGGATGTGTATACTTTTCGTAACTGGCATTCTTTCAGATATGGAGGATATTATTTTCATCCGGAGAGAATGACAGACAGGGATTATGAGTGGCTTTCAAAGGATTTTTATGCAATATCCTTTGAAAAATCTCATTCGGTAAGGTTCGACCATGAGAATCTGTTTGATAATCCTGTGTATCAGAGTAAGCTGACAGCAAGACAGATGGTAGAGATTGCACAGGAGGAGTCAGAAGGGTATACAGAAGTGTGGGATGAGTGATTCATTTTATTACATTAAGAGGGATGATAATCCCACGATATGCGAATATTGGATAGAATTGTGGGAGTGCGTAGCACGGAACAATTCGTAGGTATCATAGTTGGGGGCTTTTGACCCCAACATCTAATATATTCTACAATAAAAAAAGAAAGGGGATGAATGACTATGGGGACAATTGTTAATCCAGATAATTCAGCGTTTCAGGTTGCGTTAAATTCTGAGATATATGTTGATAAAACCGGTTTGATTGAATATACCAATAAGGTTATGAACACATTACAAGGGTATATATGCAACAGCCGTCCAAGAAGATTTGGAAAATCTGTCACAGCCAATATGCTTACAGCGTATTACAGCAAGGGATGTGATTCGGCGGATATGTTTAATAATCTTGATATTAGTAAGCGTGCTGGCTATAAAGAACATTTGAATAAATATGATGTGATTCATCTTGACATCCAGTGGTGTATTGAGCCGGCCGGTGGAGTTGAGAATGTTGTTTCATATATTTCTGAAAGCACTATTGCTGAGCTTAGGGAGTATTATCCGGATATAATAAGCAAGGACACAGTATCTTTGCCAGAGGCATTATCGCAGATAAATACGGTGACTGGAAGTAAGTTTGTAGTTATAATAGATGAATGGGATGTATTGATTCGTGATGAGAATACAAACAGCCATATTCAGAATGAATATATTAGTTTTCTTAGGGCTATGTTTAAGGGAACGGAACCAACGAAGTATATCCAGCTTGCATATATGACAGGTATTTTACCTATTAAGAAGCAGAAAACACAATCAGCACTTAATAACTTTAAGGATTATTCAATGTTATATGCTGGCCCGTTAGCATCATATATTGGATTTACGGAAGCTGAGGTGCAGCAGCTGTGTGATATTTATCATGAGGACTATGAAGAGCTTAAGCGTTGGTATGATGGCTATAAGTTAGGCAGATATCATATATATAATCCTAATGCAGTTGTTAATCTTATGTTAGATGGCAGCTATCAAAGTTATTGGTCTTCTACAGCTTCATATGAGGCGATAGTTCCTTTGATAAATATGGATTTTGACGGACTTAAGGAAGCTATAATAACGATGCTGTCAGGTAATCAGATTCCGGTTGATGTGACATCTTTTCAAAATGATACAATCAGCTTTGTCAACAAAGATGATGTGATTACTTATCTTATTCATCTTGGATATCTGGCTTATGATCAGGGCTTTAAAACAGCAGTTATTCCAAATGAGGAAATCAGACGGGAGCTTGTTAAAGCGACTAGAAGAAAAAAGTGGAATGAACTTGTTACTTTTGAGAGACAGTCGGAAAAGCTGCTTGATGATACATTGAATCTTGATGGGGAAGCGGTTGCTAAAGGAATAGAAGAGATACATTCAGAATATGCTTCTGCTATACAGTATAATAATGAGAATTCACTTAGCAGTGTTTTATCTATAGCATATCTTAGTGCACTTCAGTATTATTTTAAACCGGTGCGTGAGCTTCCAGCAGGGCGTGGATTTGCCGATTTCGTGTTTATCCCTAAGCCAGAGTATATATCTTACTATCCGGCACTTGTTGTTGAGTTAAAGTGGAATAAGAGTGCTGATACGGCTTTGCAGCAGATAGAAGACAGATGTTATCCTGATTCTGTCAGGTCATACACAGGCAGCATATTATTAGTTGGAATTAATTATGATACGCATACCAAGGAGCATACCTGCCGTATAAAGAAATATAT
>JBNMGS010000152.1:0-5191 GCA_050872365.1 Lachnospira sp. | reverse complement strand
TTTATTTGTTAAATATAAATTGCTATGATATACAATATATGTTAAAGTTTAGTATGAATGTCTTGTTAAGCTTGTTTTTTATAACAATACAACTGTTAAAAAGTCTTTTGACCCTGCAGTGACTTATATTGACTTCGTATGACAGTGACAGATAACACAATAAAACATAACAGTTAAGATAGGAGATAATTATGTCAGATAATACAGATTATAATAACAATTCAGAATATTCAACAGTTACGCTGGCCTTAGATGATGGAGAAGTTGAATGCGCAGTCATCAGAACTTTTCCTGCCGGTAATAAAAACTATATAGCACTTCTTCCTGTTGCAGATATCGATAAGGAAGAAAGCGAAGTTTATCTTTACAGATATTCTTTCTCTAAGGACAATGAACCTGTCCTTGAAAATATAGACTCTGATGAAGAATATGAAATTGTTTCTGATGCATGGGATGAAGAACTTGATGCTATGGAATATGAAGCACTTTATGCACAGGAAGATGCTGAGAACTAATCATAACCATGTCGCTATAATAAATAACTGCAGCCATAAACTTAACCTGTCCTATACAACATACTATATGTCAGGCTCCGGTCTATTAAATGTTTTCCTGTAGTTATGAACAATAATTTTCATTACATACAAATGAAGGATTCAGTTCACCTATAAACCTTGAAGCAGTTGTGTCTTGTCCATATCTTTTTACGGGATATACAAGATGCAACTTTTCTTTTGCCCTTGTCATCGCCACATACATAAGCCTTCTTTCTTCTTCTATCTCTTCATTTAAAACTGCTTTATTATATGGAATTATACCCTCGCATACATCCATTATAAAGACATGCCTGAACTCAAGACCCTTACAGCCATGCATTGTATATATGTTAATGGCGTTCTTTTTTTCATCTGAATATATTTTATTTTGTTCACATTTATCCAGGACTTTTTTGTTAACATATGAAGTCTGACTATTATCTTTTTCTTTTAAGTGGCATGCTTCATTACTCTGATCATTTATGTATTTAACAAATCTTTTTATATCCTGATATTTTCTTGACAAATGTTTTAATTCTTCAAGTTTTCCATATACCTCTTCTTTATTCAGCCTTTTTTTAGATATTTCCTCTTCTATATAATCCTCATACCCAACTCCTTTAAGTATATAATTAATTGCTGCATATGGTGGCATTTTACCTAGCATTTTCATATCAAACTGCATATCATTGATTCTGTTTAGCATATCATTATCATTTTCGTAACAGCATCTTAATGCCTCATAACTAAATGGCTGTGTAATAAGTGCTCTCTTAATATATCTTGTCGGCTTATTTATTATTCTAGCTGCATTTTCCCTGTCATACTGTCCTGATGCAAGCTTAAAATATGAAAGTATATCCTTAATAAGCCAGTGGTCATATATACTATGCTGTTTTACCATCGTTTTGCAGCTAAATCCTTCATTTTCAAGCTTAAGACAATATATGTTGCTTATAATGTTAGTTCTTGTTATAACAGCAATATCACTTAAGCTTACTCCGTCTTTTATTAATGCTTTTACCTGCGCTGCAAGATATATGGCTTCTGCTTCTATATCATCCACCCTGCATACAGTTATTTTCCCGCATAGAATTCCACATGATTTTATATCTTTCATAAATCTTACTCTGTTACATTCTATAAGTGAACGTGATGCCGACACTATCTCAGATGAACATCTGTAATTCGTATTAAGATTAATCTGTACAACATCTTCATAATCATTTCTTAAGCCAAGCATAACCGCTGGATTAGAGCCCCTGAAACCATATATGCTCTGATCATCATCACCAACCACAAAAAGATTAGCTTTAGCTCCTGCAATCAGTTTAATAGTATCATATTGTGCCCTGTTAATATCCTGAAATTCATCTACCAATATGTACTCATACTTATCCTGCCATGCTTTTCTATAGTCATCACGCTGTTTTAATAATTCATAACACATAAGTATCATATCATCATAATCAAGCATTCTTCTGCTTATAAGCATCTGCTCATATTTATTGTATATGATTCTGAAGGTTTCAACCGGACAGCTTGTTGCTTCATACGAATTTATATTTTTTCTTTCACATTTAACGCGGCTGATCTCTGCTATAATCCCTGACACCATCTCCTGCTCATCCGGGTATTCCAGTTCAAACCTGTTAGCCATATCTCTTATGTAATTATATTGTGTGTCCGCTGTTATTATTGAATCTGCTGAATAATTATACGCGTGACGCAGCATTGAAAAAAACACTGCATGGAATGTACCAAATGTAACTGATACATAAGAATTCCCAACAAGGGATAGAAAACGCTGCTTCATAGATACCGCAGCCGCTTTGGTAAACGTAATAACCAATATAGAAGAAGGCTCTACACCATATTCTTTTATAAGTACCGCTATTCTGTTAACTATTACAGTGGTCTTACCGGAACCCGGACCTGCAAGCACAAGTGCAGGTCCATCCTTAAAATGTACAGCCATCTTCTGTTCTTCACTAAAAACCATATACCGCCTTTCAATATTTAATAGCCTATAATCCGAAGCAACATTTAATAACTCATAAACTCATCACTTGAGCCATCACTTAATAGCTCATAATTTCATCATCTGAACCGTCATTTAATAGCTCATGATTTCATCATCTGAACCATCATTTAATAGCTCATGATTTCATCATCTGAACCGTCATTTAATAGCTCATGATTTCATCATCTGAACCATCATTTAATAGCTCATAATTTCATCATCTGAACCGTCATTTAATAGCTCATGATTTCATCATCTGAACCGTCTGTGTTCTCTATAGCCAATATGTCTATAAAATAGCTGTTATTATTATTAACTATAACTTCTACCCTGTCACCAACCTTATGGCCTAATATAGCCTTTCCAAGCGGCGACTCTATACTTATAAGTCCTTCAAGTGAATCACCTCTTACTGTTGTTACAAGCTTTATCTTCTCTGTTGTTTCATCATCCTCGTACTTTACTGTTATAGTATTATTAACACCTGCTTCATCGTCAGCTGAATCCTCTGATATGACTGTAGCTGTTTTTATCATTCTTTGAAGATATCTTATACGGCTTTCGTTCTGGTTCTTGAATTTCTTTGCTGCATAATATTCAAAATTCTCGCTCAAATCACCTTGTGCCCTTGCTTCCTTAACATCATCAAGAGCTTTCTTTCTTACTTCATGTACGCGATATTCTATCTCATCTTCCATCTTCTTGATATCACTTGGTGTCAATTCGTTATTCATAACAATATCACTCCTATCAACAAAAAATATTACCAGAATATTTCCCTATATGAATATTCACCACGGTAATTAGAGGCATTGTAATCCGGATATTTGAATGGCTTATATACATCATCCCTTGGTGAATCATCCTGTGTGTATATATACATTGAATTATAATCCCATGTAACTATTTCATCCCTGGCATCACCAAGAATATTTACTGCTTCTGCACACAGTGTAGGATGTCCATCATCCGGGAACTTCACAACCGTAATACCATTGCCATCTATCATACCTCCACGCGCTACATCTGCATTAAGAAGTATGAAATCCTGGCCATCTCCCGTCCAGTTGACTGGTGTAAGAAGATTACCGTTTAGTTCATTCTCCATCTCCCACAGCTCACATCCCTCACTGTCATAGAAATATATGATACCCTGGTGTCCCCAGAAATTCACTACTGCCATCTCATATCCTGGCTTATCCGGACAATAATTGGCAAGACTTACTCTTTGTGCATGTCCTATACCATCCTGTTTTAATATATTGCCATCAAAATCACATAAGATAAATCCCTGTGTACCTGCAACACAGGCAAAAAACTTCTTTCCTTTATCTGGACCTGACTCGAATCTACCCGGAACTATCTCATCTATATGGTCAACCTTAAAAGGCATAGTCCACAGCCTTTTACCATGGCAATCAAGCATATTATAACCTACAAGAAGCTCATCATGTCCATCACCATTGATATCAATGGCAAAAGGAAAATGTCCGGTATTCTTATCACTCTTAAAATGCCACATAACCTCAAGATTATCGTTAAGTGCATATACTCTGCAATATCTGTCTTTAATAAGAATATCCCTTGGCTTATCCAGTCCACGGAAATTACATATTCTCATACCGTCAGGATTAATCCTGTCAAATGCATATTCTCCATCTGGAACTCCTATAATTGTTCCATCCTCTTCACTTGTAGAATACGGTGTCTTAGCTCTCTTTTTAACCTCACCTGTTCTTCCATCAAGAATAAGAACTTCAAAATTCTTAGCTGTTATGACTTCATCATAACCATCGCCATCTATATCATATATCTGCATAGGCATATCTGCTGATATGTTACCAATCTGCATGTTATCAGTTGGTTCACCATGCTGCCACAATATATTACCATCAAGATCCATAGCTGTAAGGCAGCTTATCGTACCATAAGCATCTCTGTTTACTCTTTTCTGGCACTGTGCCATGACCATCTGGTATTCAGAATTGCCCAGCAAATGACCAAACCTTAACTGTCTTCCTGTTCCACAGCCTTTAAGATCTATCTTCTTTGCAAGCTTCATCTTAGGATACTTCTGCTGTGCCCTAATGCACTTTTCTTCATATTCTTCTTTATCGTGCTTTATCCTGTCTGCCACATTCTTATCAACTGTAACATTAACATAACCAAATGCTGCTGGAATAGTCGCTGTAATGGCGACCTTTCCTCCCTGTAATGCATAATCAGTCTGCACATCAATATATACAGTATCATTAACACTACATACTACATGGTCTCCTTTTACAGAAACACTCATCTTATATGTATCGTCACAATTGTAGTTGAAATCAGTGCTTTCTATCTGTTCAACATTTTCCTTATGTCTGTATACAAGTTTTATCTTATTATCCTCAAATATGCATGCAAGAAGATTAAGTGAATTCTGCGCGCAGAAACCTATACCGGCACTTCCCCACTTGGTATTATACATTCTTACTGAGACTTCTATATCATAATCTCTCCAGAATCTGTCACCAGTTTCAAGCATAGGAAATGTCCTATGAGGTTCTGTATTATGCAGTCGCATCTGTTCCATATAATGCTTTCCATTATATTCCATAATACACCACGATGCACCTTGTCCGTTATATCT
>JBNMGS010000151.1:0-5264 GCA_050872365.1 Lachnospira sp. | reverse complement strand
GATTATTATTAAAAAAAGTGGTAGAATATTAAATAAATTTGAGATTAATCATAAATGAAGGGCAAAATACTTTTTGACCATCATATCGTAATATAATTAAGAAAAGAGGATATATCAATGAAAGTGTTAGCATTTCTTACAGATGGTTTTGAAACTGTTGAAGCATTAGCAGTTATAGATATATTAAGAAGGGCAGATATTAAAGTTATAACTGTATCAATTACTGGCAACAAGTTAGTTGAAAGTGCGCAGAGTATCAAAGTTGAAGCTGATGAACTTATAACAGATATAATTTGTGATAAAGAAGATGTGATATTTATTCCGGGAGGTCCCGGCCATAAGTCATATTTTAACAGTACTGTTCTTATGGATATGATAATAGAGCACAATAAACAGCATGGAAGAATAGCGGCTATATGTGCAGCACCAAGCGTTCTTGGCAGGCTCAATATACTTAAAGGAAAGAGAGCAACCTGTTTTCCAGGATTTGAAAATATGTTGGAGGGTGCTATATTGGCATCTGCAGATGAAAGAGTTGTAACAGATGACAATATCACGACATCAAGAGGAATGGGAACTTCTATAGATCTTGGTCTTGAGCTGGTAAGACTTATATCTGGTGATCAGGAAGCAGACAGGCTTGCTAACAGTACACAGTATGTTAATTCATAATGTTAATTCAGGAGTTGGGTCAAGGATATGAGCGAGTATTATGATGATTATGAAGAGGTAATCAGAGCAAATGAAGAAAGAAAAAGACATTCAGCAAAATTAAAAAGAAAAAGACAGGCACAGCTACGACGTATTAAAAGAAATGTACTGAGTTGTATTATATTTGTTGTGTTGACAGTAGTAATTATACAGTTTGCCAGACATATAATTCCTGATATTCAGGCACAAAGAGAGTCAAGACAGAATGCAGTGCTTGCGGATACAGGAGATTATGATGATGTAATAACTGTTGTGCAGGAAAAGCCAGAGTTTAAGTATGCGCTTAAATCAGTTACCTATAAGGAAATGTCAGATACTGATATACAGTCACCATATATAGCACTTTTAGATGTTACTGATAATGAGTTTATAGCTGGTAAACAGCTTAATACAAGAATATATCCGGCATCAATGACAAAGGTTATGACACTTATAATAGCAGTAGAAAACATAACAGATCTCAATGAAACTTATAAATTTGGGTTTGATGAATTGAATTATCTGTATGTTCAGCAGGCATCAGTTGCAGGATTTAGTGTTGATGAAGAAGTTAAGGCAAGTGACCTTTTATATGGATTGATTCTCCCGTCAGGGGCAGATGCAGCATATGGAATTGCAAAGCTTACAGCAGGGTCTGAGGAAGCGTTTGTTGAGCTTATGAATAAAAAATGTGAGGAGTTAGGATTAAAGAATACGCATTTTTGCAATCCATCAGGACTTCATGATGAAAATCAGTATACAACACCAGCAGAGATGGCTCTTATTATGAAGTATGCCATGAGTAACGAAGAGTGCGTTAAAGTTCTTAGTACTTATCAGCATACAACAGAGGCAACACCTCAGCATCCGGAAGGGATATTGTTAACAAGCACGATGTTTTCCAGAATGTATGGAAATGAAGTGGAAGGGGTAAGTATCAAAGCAGGTAAAACAGGATACACAGATCAGGCACACAATTGTCTTGTTAATTTTGCTGAAAAGAATGGCAAAGAGTATATAACAGTCATGGCAGCAGCTGGTAACAGATGGTATGTTATTTTTGATGGTTTTAAGATATTAGAGCGCTATCTGCCATAATTTTATTTTTATGAAAGATTTTTAAAACTAACTGTTTTAACAGGCAATTATTCTGCTTCCATAACTTACCATAATAATATAATAAGGATTACACATAATAATACCAGGATAAGCAATAAAGCTTATCTAATAACAATAATACGTCATAAGACGTAAGGACGGAGGTTTATTATGGCTAATTCAAGTTCAACTTCATCAAAGACTAAAAAGAATGCACAGGATGCGCTTGACAGATTCAAGATGGAAGTAGCATCAGAGATCGGTGTTAACTTAAAAGAAGGCTACAATGGAGATCTTACTTCCGCTGAAGCAGGTTCTGTAGGTGGTAATATGGTTAAGAAGATGATTAAGAGACAGGAAGAGCAGATGTCACAGGGAAACTAATATTCTCTGAGATTAAACTCGTAATGTTGACTGTATAATTAATATGTGAAAATGTTTAAAAGTATAGAAATTTATAATAAATAAATGTTTTGTATGTATAAGCAGAAATAAGCATAATACAGGTACAGTGTACAACAACAGGACAATGCTTGAAACATCACTTGATATATGATTAATATCGTATATTAAGTGATGTTTTTTGTTAATTGATATCTGACATATGACTGCTAATATCAGGTAGTTAATTACTAATTGCTTGTATTAATGGCGCATGTCTGCATATAGCTGACACAAACTCATTCTGTGTAAAAAGTGCGTAGGTATAGGATTGTTATGAGCATAGATTAAGCCATTTTTTTACCCAGTTTTTCCAGGTGAAATTATTGCAGGCATAATCATATCCGTTGATTAGCTCATGTACAACAGAACTATCCTGATGTTTTATAAGCGAAAAAATCGAGTGAATTTTATCAGGTATCGAGTCAAGAGTTTCAAGAGTATATGTATGTATGCCATATCCAGATTCAATATTTAATATATCTGTAATATAATCACTGCTGTCTGATAGGCATAAACATCTGTTTATAAGTGATAAAGGTATACGGTCATGTATTCCACATTTAAACCATGGCATCTGATTGATGGACAATTGTGCAGATGAATATATTACAGGTAAGGTTTCATATGATACCTCGGGTCTTAAGTGTAGATATTTAGTTATATCAGGTGAAAGTATATCACATTTATCAGCAAATCCATCCCATCCATGACCGTATATTATTATGTCTATGTGATTTTTTATTATCTGCGTTATTATCTCTTCACGGATAACAGCCTGAAGAAATACATCAATAAGAAAATTGTTGTACAGGTATTCAACAGGTCTGGTGTTCTGGCTTAAAGTATTATTGTCAATCAGAGCTTTTATGGCATCCTCCTGTGTAAGCCATGGCTTATCTAGAAGTGTAGTAAAAAGAGGATGATTATCAATGGCATTTTTAGTGCTATATAGCAAAGAAGTTTTAACAGGATCAGTATAAGTCCCTGTGAATATCAGATTATCCTGTCGATTAAAGTAATCAGATAATATGTTATCGGATGTGTAAACAGGAGAGCTTGTTTTTGATATTTGTGTAAGGTTGTCGTGTGTTATGCAGCAGTCAGCAGCCAGTGGTAAAACATGTACACTTTTTATATGTGGAAAACTTGCCTTAATAAGTTCTGCATGGTGTATATCAAGACATATTATATGATAATTGTGTATATATGCCTTTAGTGACTCGTAGTGATATAACGGATGATCCAGTATATAATGCCATACAGGAATATTAAAGTAGTCAAGTATGTAAATGTTATTATATATCATAGCAGGTACACGTGAATTGATATCAATAACTGCATCGTAATTGGCATCAAAATAAGGCTTCAATATGGCATAAGCCATATCAGAAGCCCCGGGCACTTTTATATGTGTTACATGAATTCCATTAGCGGTTAATTCATCAGATATTCTGTCCTCAAAATACTTTGTTGAGCTATAACATATATCTTTGCAACTAAGAAAAAGTAAATTTTTCATATATTCTCCATTGTATTTTAATACTAATTGGATATAGCTAAATAATAATTAGATATAACCATTGGATATAATATTTTCTTTGGCATTCATTGAAGAGTAATAAAATACACTTAAAGGATAATTTGGTTTTACCGGATTAATGAAATGGTTACATCAGACTTTGCATTATAAAATCATATATGTCCTGACTTGAATCTTTCCATTTGCTGCACATCTCTTTAGCCTGCTCCTCAAGAGGTACATCCAGACTTAATTCAATAAGATTGCTGTTGCCTTCTTTAACCATAAGATGTGCAATATATGAACCATTAGTAGTACGATAGTAGTCGGATGTAGTTCCAACCTCGCATTTAAGTTCATATTTGTTCTTAGCCAGGTAGTTGTCAATTTCTTCCCGGATAGTCTGGGATATTTTAGTATAGAAAAATGCAACTGTATCTTCACCTTCCTGGGTGAGTTTATATTGTGTGCTGTTTTCATAGTTCATCTGTTGTATGAAAGAGTCTTCAACAAGCGAGTTGATTGTCTCCTGAAATGTAAAATAATTAGTATATTCATTATCAAGCATAAAAGTTGATATCTGTACATTAGAAAGTGGAAAATTCACTTTACTAAGCATATACAGAATCATTAGCTTGTATAAAGTTGTCGAATCTGTGTTCATGTATAATTCCGTCCTTGGTAGATATTATTATCTTTAAAGTACTGGTTAAGAGTGTTTAAAACCAGCTTCTTATTGGCACTCCACATGGGAGCTTCAAGTATAGACTTAGGTCCGTCACCTGTTATACGATGTACAACCATATCTTTAGGCAGATGGCATATTATTTGTCCTGCGATATTAATGTATTCATTTAAATCAAGTGCTTTAAAGCTGCCATTAATATAGTCGGTATAAAGGTCTGTTCCTTTTAAAATGTGTAGAAGCTGAATCTTAATTCCCCATGCACCGCTATGTGCGATATAATCAGCAGTTTCTAATATATCAGACGTACTTTCCCCAGGAAGCCCCACTATCATATGTACAATAGGACGAATTCCTATGTTTATAAGTCTGTTTACACAATTATCATAAATGTTAAGAGAATATCCCCTTCTTATGTATTCAGCAGTATTTTCATGTATAGTCTGAAGTCCAAGTTCTATCCAGACTGGCTTGATAGCCGCAAGTTCTGCTAAAAGTTCTAAAGTATTATCATTTATACAGTCCGGTCTGGTAGCTATTGATAAAATATCAATATCATCTCTTGATATAACTGGCATATAAAGTTTACGAAGATAATCTGTGTCTGCGTATGTGTTGGTAAATGACTGAAAATATGCTATATAGTGTCCACCCTTGTATTTGGCAGCAATGAGTTCCTTAGCTCTGGCAATCTGTTCATCAACAGAGAGCTTAAGCGAATATCCGTACTTTCCACCTGCGAATTCCCCAGAACCGCCAGCACTGCAGAATATACATCCTCTCGTATCAATTAGCCCATCACGGTTAGGACATGACATACCACCGTTC
>JBNMGS010000150.1:0-5319 GCA_050872365.1 Lachnospira sp. | reverse complement strand
GAAGGATAGGAATAAGTGAATCATCAAGACCAGCTGTCTTTAAGTAACCTCTTAAAGTCTCAGCCCACTGTCCAGCCCAGTATGTAAATACACCTGATTCTGTCTTAGGATCTGATGACTTGAAATCGTTACGAGCTGTAGCTGTTGTCTTTGTGCTTGATTCCTTATTGATAATTCCATCAGTAACAGCTGTCTGGATTCTCTGAAGAGCATCCTTCATTTCCTGCTGTGTGAAACCATCTACATACTCACCCTTAGCCTGATCATAGTAGAATGTAAACTGTGCATTCTGATAGAATTCAGGAAGGTAGTTTGTATAAGGTGCTTCCTTTGAATAGAAACCAGGAGCTGAGATTACGTAATCAACGCCCTTAGCTTCTTTCATCTTCTTAAGCATAGTATAAAACTCATCATATGTCATCTGCTTCTGAAGATCTGCCTTTGTGTAACCAGCAGCTGTAGCCCAAGCTTCCTTTACATATGTACAGCATCCGTTACCACGTGCAGGAACGAATCCATAAAGAGCCTTCTCGCCATCAACGCCTCTAACATAGTTAGCCTGCATGATCTTTTCTGCATCTGTGATAAGTCTTCCTGATGCCTTTGTTGCTGAATTGTTCCAAGCATCTGTCATATCCCAAAGAAGACCCTGGCTAGCGTAAAGAGCTAAGTAATCAGATGAAAGAATAATAACATCTGGCATAGCGCTTGCATCAAGCATTGAGTTAGCAACTGCATCATAGTATGAGTTGTGGTCTGGACGTGTAACTGTGAAGTTAAGTTCTGTTAATTCCTGAAGCTGTTCATCGAACTTATCGCCCCATTCTTCCATTGTTGGAACTGTACCATCAACCATAACTGTAAAAGCTTCTGGCTTTTCTACACTTGCCCAATCTACTGTTGATTTGTTTTCTGTTGAAGCATTGTTATTTCCACATGCTACAAGACCCATTACTGAAGTAAGTGTTAAACCTACAGCAGTAAGTTTTTTAACTGTCTTTCTCATAAACTTGTAAACCTCCCTATATTGGTTCTCGTGGGGTCGCCCCACTTAATATGTTTTTGACATAGATATATTACCATTTTTGTACTATTTTAACAAGACTATTTTTAACAATTCTTGTATTTTTTTTGATTTTTTTGTGAAAGTCAGTATTTATGCGGCTTTGAAGATTCACATTTTTTAACATTTTATGAACTTCAATGCGTTTTTGTATTCTGTTATAATCATTTTTATATTTTTAAAAGTTGACATTTTATGTAAATTTTGCACTATTATAACGTCTATTTTAGTATTTTTTTACATCACTTTAACAACCTTTTGAACAATTTTCCCAAATAAATCTATGTTATTGTGCTTATTTACCAGTGTTAATTTTTTATTCACATTTTTGTAAAAGCCTATATCCGGACATTTTAGCATTTTTTACAAAATTATTATTTCTCCCGATTTTTTTTTGCAAAATTTAACATTTTTTTCATCTTCCATAACGACATTACCTGAAAAAGCATCTGTTATTTTCTTTATAAATACATCCTTTTTTTCATCATCTGACACTATTTTCATTGTCACATCTGCTGCAAACTCTGTTTCTGTAACACTTACACCAAGTTCATTACATATATATTGGATTTTACCATAGGCATTATAATCTGTTACTATAACTGCCGTTATGCCCTCACTCACTTCTGCAATCTCTGATGCCTCAAGTCCTGCTTTTGATGCTGCCTGATAAGCTCTTATAAGTCCTCCGGTTCCAAGAAGCACACCTCCAAAATATCTTGTGACAATAATAAGACAGTTCACTAATCCTGATGTACTTATTATATCAAGAATCGGCTTACCAGCAGTTCCCTGTGGTTCTCCATCATCTGAAAACCTCTGTATCTGACTATTTTCTCCTATTACATATGCATAACAATTATGTCTTGCATCCCAGTATTTCTTTTTAACCGCATTAATATATTTCTCAGCTTCTTCTTCATTACTTACACTATATACATGAGCTATAAATCTCGATTTTTTCTCCTCTATTTCTCCAGCTCCATTTTTTAATACAATCTTCATTTTTCTGAACTTTTCCTCTTCTCTATATTTTTATAATGTAAGGATCAAGATGTCAAAAACTCATTCATGCTTACATAAAACGACTTTTGAACTTGTGACCCGCCTAACACTGAAAATGAAATAAGAAGGTACAAATGCGCCTTCTGAAAGCTACATTAAAGCTACTTGAAAACTACTATTAAACAGCTTTGACCCTCATACGAATATATGATATAATATCACATATTTAACGTCAGGGTCAAAACGTATTTTACCCTGGCTTGTGTTAAAGAATTGCTCCATTGTTTTGCAATTCTCACAATACTTTAACACATTTGCCATTCAGAATAATATGGAGGTTTAACAATTATGAATTATGGTGGAAACGGCATAAGACAAAAGAAAAAGCTTCTCAATTCATCAGCTACCAAATTCAAAACTAAATTCGGCATATTTTTTGTAAAGTTATTACTTGTATGTGCCGTAGCTGTTATTATAGGAGGTTCTTGCCTTGTCTTTGGTGCTGCACAGGGTATTATACAGAGTGCACCTGACATATCTTCTATCAATATCTCACCAGAAGGCTTTGCCACAAAAATATACGATAATGACGGAAACGAGATACAGACACTTGCTAAAACCGGTGCAAACCGTATATATGTTTCCATTGACCAGATACCAATAGAATTACAACATGCATTTGTTGCGATAGAAGATGAACGTTTTTATCAGCATAACGGTATTGACTTACAGGGTATCATGAGAGCTGCAATGATTACTGTATCTGATGGTGAAATGTCACAGGGTGCCAGTACCATCACTCAGCAGTTATTAAAAAACAATGTATTTAATGCATATAATGAATCCACTATGGAGAAGATTAAACGAAAGGTTCAGGAACAGTATCTTGCAATAAAGCTGGAAACTGTTATGTCAAAAGATAGTATTCTTGAAGATTATCTTAATACTATTAATCTTGGTAACGGATACTATGGTGTACAGGCGGCTGCTAACGGGTATTTCAATAAAGATGTATCAGAGCTTACATTAAGTGAATGTGCAGTTCTTGCATCAATTACAAAAAACCCATCAAGACTTAATCCATTGAGAAATCCTGATGATAACAAAGACAGGCAGCTTGCTGTACTTAACAATATGCTTAAACAGGAATATATAACTTCTGAGGAATACAGCGAAGCAATCGAAGATGATGTATACGCAAGACTTGAGGGTATTGATGTTTCTGCCACTGCTTCATCATCTAATTACTCCTACTTTATAGATGAAGTTATAGAACAGCTTATTAACGACCTTATGCAACAGAAAGGTTATTCAAAACAGCAGGCAACCAATATGATATATTCTGGCGGTCTTTCTGTGTATACAACTCAGGATATGGATATGCAGGAGGCTGCAGATACCATTCTTAATGACCCTGATTATTATCCTTATGGAAGTAATTTCACAATTAATTATAATCTTACTGTTAAAGAAGCTGACGGTTCATTTTCATACTATTCACAGAATAATATGGAAAAATGGTACAAGGACAATGTCAGTGATTCTTTCAGCCTGACACTAAACAATGAGGATACTGCACAGGAATATATTGACAGATATAGAGACGCCATGACAGCAGATGGCGGTACCGTAACATATGAGAAATCTTATTTTGTTATACAGCCACAGATATCTTTCTCTATTATGGAGCAGTCCACAGGATATGTTAAGGTCCTTGTTGGCGGTCGAGGCGATAAGAATACAGATCGTGGTCTTAACCGTGCAACCAATGATGTTGCAAGGCAGCCTGGTTCCTCAATCAAACCACTTGTAGCATATGGCCCGGCCCTTGATACTGGGGCTATTACTCTTGCAACAGCTATAGATGATGCGCCATATTATTATTCCGGTTCAGATGCAAGACTTGTAAAAAACTACACTGAAGGCGAATATCTTGGATATATAACTGTAAGAGCTGCTCTTACACGTTCACAGAACGTACCTGCTGTTAAAGTTCTTACTCAGATTACTCCTGCTGTCGGATTCAGTTATCTGCAGAAGTTCGGTCTTTCAACACTTGTATCTCCTCAAAATGCAGTGAATGGAAATCACGATATCGTGCAATCTCTTGCACTCGGTGGTATGACCAAGGGTGTAAGCAATATTGATATGACAGCTGCTTATGCTGCTATTGCTAATAAAGGTGTATATACAAAACCTATATATTATACTAAAGTACTAGATAGTGACGGGAATATTTTAATAGATAATTCAATACCTGAAACACACAAGGTTCTTAAAGAATCATCTGCCTGGCTTCTTACAAGTGGACTTGAATCTGTTGTAAGCTCAGGTACCGCTACAAGAGCCAAGGTTTCTAACCAGCCTACTGCTGGTAAAACAGGTACTACACAGTTTGATACAGATATTTGGTTCTGTGGTTTCACACCTTATTACACAGCATCAATATGGGTTGGTTATGACGATAATTCAAGACAGGTAAGTTCGGTTAACCACACATCAATATGGCGTGCAATTATGGAAAAGGTACACAGCGGTCTGCCTTCTGGAGAATTCACAAAACCAGATGATATTGTTGAAGTAGCAGTATGTTCCAAATCCGGCAAGCTTCCTGTAGAAGGCTTATGTGATGCTGACCCGCGTGGAAGCTGTGTCATTACTGAGTACTTTTCAGTTGATAATCAGCCTACTGAACCTTGTGATACACATGTAAAGGTCAATATTTGTAACGATTCTGGTGATGTAGCAAATGTTGGATGTACTAATGTAACAACTAAAATATTAACAAAGAAACCTGCAAGTGATTCTATTGGAAGCAATGAATCCGGATATACGACACGAGATGCTGAATACTCTATAACTGAAGATAAACTTACAAAGCTGTGTTCTCTCCATCAGACAAAAGCTTCAACGCCTTCTGCTTCTACTAGCAATAACAGTTCAGGTTCAAATAATAACAATAATAAGAATAATGGCACTACAAATAATACTAGTAGTTCAAGTTCAGCTAATAACAGCAGTAACAACAATAACAGCAATAGTAACAGTAACAATAATAGCACTAATAATTCAAGTTCTGCGACAAAGCCTAATACAACTACACAGGAAGCTGCTTCGGAAAAGCAGGATGAGTAGATATATTACTGTTGAACTAAGTCGCTGCGCGACGGCTTGATTTACTTATTGACTAAATAAAGTGTTGCAGCAAACAAAAAAGTAGTGGAAAATGATCCGTGTTTATAGTATTGTTT
>JBNMGS010000149.1:0-5340 GCA_050872365.1 Lachnospira sp. | reverse complement strand
GGTAATTACATATCATTTATGTTCTTCTTTATATAGATAATATATACTATATATTTATAACAAAAGCAAAATAAATATTTCTAAATCTTCCCCATTCTTAACAAAGAAGTAAACAACAAACAATCCCCATATTAATCCACTTTATCTATAACCTAAAAAAGAAGAACTGCCTACCAACACAGTTCTTCTTTACCATATTCACCCTACTAACCCCAGTTAGTTCCAATCATATCCGCCAACATTGGTTCTAAACCTTACCCCAAGTAAAGCTTAAACCTAACATTTATCCTACCCCACAAGCTCCTTAGCATGTGCAAGTGCGGCATCTATATTGGCACAGAAGTTCTCTTCTCCAACCTCTGCCGCAAATCCTGCCTTTTCCATCATATTCTTTGGCTGTTCCTGAACGTGGGAAAGAACAAGTGTAACACCGCGTTTCTTACATATATTGTGTATATTCTTAAGAGAGCGGAGTGCTGATATATCCATAGCCGGAACGCCTCTCATTCTTATAATAACAACCTTTACATCCGTATCCATGCTTATCTCCATAAACTTATCAGCGGCAGCAAAAAACATAGGTCCGATTATTTCATATACTAAAGTCTTAGCTGGAACTTCCTTTAAATGTATACTCTCAGGGTCATTGTTCTCATCAATATTCTCACCTATATACTTCCAGCTTCTTACCTCTGTTACATCTGCCATTCTCTTAAGGAAAAGAAGTGCTGCCATAACAATACCTACCTCTATGGCAACGACTAAGTCAAATACAACAGTAAGTATCATAGTTGTAAGAAGTACAAGAATATCTGACTTTGGTGAGTGCTTTACAAGATTAACCATTTCTCTCCAGCCACTCATATTATACGCAACTATGAAAAGAATAGCCGCTATAGCTGGCATTGGAATCCATGCTGCATATGGCATAAGCACCACAAGCACAATAAGAAGAGTAACTGAGTGAACCATACCTGCTACTGGTGTACGTCCACCGTTCTTTACATTGGCTGCTGTTCTTGCGATAGCACCTGTTGCCGGAATACCACCAAAAAGTGCTGACACAATATTACCTGCGCCCTGTGCAACAAGCTCCATATTAGGCTTATGTCTTGAACCTATCATACCGTCTGACACAACGCATGAAAGAAGACTTTCTATACCTGCAAGTACTGCGATAGTAAGTGCATCTGGAAGAAGTGTCATAATCATGTCGATATTGACACTTGGAATACTTACCGCTGGAAGTCCCTTCTTTATTGTATACAGGCTTCCTATTGTATTAACATCTGACAGTACCGGTATAAACTTAACCATAACAACTGATACAATAACTGCTATAAGTGAAGGTGGTATTTTATCAAGTGCCTTAAACTTAGGCCATATGATAAGTATCGCAAGTGCAACCACACCCACGATGAATGCTTTTACATTAAATGTACCTATGTTAAGAATCACAGCCTTAAGCTTGTCCATAGTTTCTACTGTCGCTGTTCCTGCCGGATAAGTAAGTCCTAAGAAGTCCTTTATCTGACCTATAACAATAGTAACTGCTATACCAAACGTAAAACCTGTTGTTATTGTGTAAGGAATAAATCTGATAAGGTTTCCAAACTTTAAAAAGCCCATAATAACAAGGATTATACCTGCCATAATCGTTGCTACTATAAGTCCATCCATACCATTCTTTGCCACTATTCCTGCTACTATTGTTGCAAATGCAGCTGTTGGTCCTGCTATCTGCACACGGCTTCCTCCAAGAAATGATATTACAAAACCTGCAAATATTGCAGTATATATGCCCTGCTCCGGGCTTACTCCTGATGCAAGAGCCAGTGCGATAGATAAAGGAAGTGCAATTATGGCAACAATAATACCTGCCACAACATCCTTTATAAACTGCCCCTTAGAATACGTCTTCATCACATCAAATATCTTTGGTACAAATTCTTTCATTATTATCTCCGTTTCTTCGCACGTTTTTGTATATAAACTATTATTTAAAATATAATCATGCATTCAATAACAATATTGGGACAATGTAATATACACTGTCCCAATATATCTTTACATTTACGTTTAAACAAATAAACAAATCTGATTTTACTTTGAGCATAAGCATATTCAATCTTTTATTAATAATTGCAGTGCTTCTCAAACCCGCCTGAACTTATTTTTCAACCTCAGATATCTGGCTGCATACGAATTCTGTAACCTTCTGTGAAAGTATCTGATATCCAATTTCAGCTACTACTTCATTACCTACCGCATCTGTGATTGCTGCAAAATCGTCATATCCATAATATGTAGCAAGGTCATTACCATATGATACTATCTCATCTTCTGTAACATGAATATCGTTATCTGCTGCTATAACAATAGCTATCATCTTCTCTAACAGATAATCCTTTGCCTGATCTTGTACATATTCATTAAATGCATCTACTGAATCAAATCCATATACCTTTGTCTTATATGTATCAAGATCTGATACTCCATAGTAAGAACCATAGTTATTGAATTCAGTCTCAATATTGTTGTTATATATCTCAATAAGTGACTGTAACTCATCATCTGGATATGTAACATTATCTCCTATTGACTCTTTCATCTGAGATACAGCATTTGCATATGTTGTCTGCATATATGTATCATTTGCATTTGCTTCAACAACTTTTCTTACCTCTTCCTTAAATTCAGGAACTGTGTTACTTGTAAGATTAAGTGTATCCTTATTCTGTATTACCCAGTCATCAGTTATTTCCGGATATGTTGTTTTAACAATAGCTGTAACCTTTACAGTGAATATTACACTCTTGCCGGCAAGCTCTGAAGTGTAATTATCAGGGAATGTACATGGAATATCATATTCCTGTCCTACTGTAAGACCTACAAGTCCTTTGTCAAGGTCGCTTATAAAGTTTCCTGAACCTATTGTGTAAGATGCATCTGTGGCAGTACCACCAGAAAATGCCTCGCCATCAAGTTTTCCTGAATAATCAAGAATAATCTTATCTCCATTTGCTGTAACGCCAGTTGTAACATTTTCTGTTGTAGCCTGTGATGCTATAATATTCTGGTTAATATAGTCATCTACATCTTCATCTGATACATTAAGCACTGATTTATCTACTGTAACTTCCATTCCCTTAAATTCAGGCATTGTAAAGTCCTTTTTATATATTGCTGCATCAGCTGATACTGTTGAATCATATTCCGCAGCAGTTACATCCTTATGTACTGTAGAAGCTGGTGCTTCTGTCTTTTTAGAGCCACATGCAGCTAATGATGCCACCATTGTAGCAGCAAGCATAAGACTTACTAATTTCTTTCTCATAAATAATCCTCATTTCCTTATTCTTAGCAGCTAAATGCACTGCCATTTTATTTTCACAACATTATCTGTTATAACATAATCCAGTACAAATTAAAAGTGAATTCACATTTTTTTCAATATTTGGTATACTTAAGTAATGCATATCAACATAAAGAACAGGCAGTTAGAACTATTTTACTGCTGCAGTTCACATGATGATAAATAAACTTGAATTGGATTAACAGAATATGAAATATAAATTACTGAACTCATTTTGTAAAAAACATATAATTTCCCGTTTTCTGTCTTATGTGCTTATATTGTCATGTATATCAGGACTTACAGGATGCGGCACCGGACTGACATTAACTACACCCATAAGCATAACAAACTACAAGCTTAACACATATGTGCAGATAGATTCCTACACTAATGTTAATAAGCAGATATTATCTGATGCAGTTGGATTATGTGATTATTACGAACATATTTTTTCAAGGACTCTGGCAACAAGTGAATTATATAAAGTAAACCACAGGGAAACCGATATTATAAGTGATGAACTATATGAACTTATACAGATTGGACTTGAATACAGCAGATTATCTAACGGTGCATTCGACATAACCATAGGCAGTGTATCGCAGTTGTGGGATTTTACATCTGATTCCCCTATCGTACCTGATTCACATCTTATTAACAATGCTCTTCAATATGTTGATTATACCAGTGTTACATTAGACACCGACTCTGATGGTATCCATCACATCAATATGCCTGATGGCTTCTGCATAGACCTGGGGGCTGTTGCTAAGGGTTACATAGCTGATAAAATTAAAGCTTTTCTTATTGATAATGGCGTTAAAAGCGCTATAATTAACCTTGGTGGCAATGTATTGTGCATAGGTGAGAAAAAGAAAAACACTGACTTTACAATTGCAGTTAAAAAACCTTTTTCTGAATCTGGCGGATACATGGAACTTTTAAATATCAATGATTACTCTGTTGTATCTTCTGGAACATATGAGCGTTACTTTTATTCCACTGATGGAACATTTTATCATCATATATTAAACCCCAAAACAGGATATCCTTATGAGACAGACCTGTGTGATGTAACTATCATTTCACACGAATCAACTATTGGAGACTGTCTTAGTACAACCTGTTTCGTACTGGGTGTTGATGAAGGAATGAAACTCATTGAATCTCTTGATGGTATAGAGGCAATATTTATGAAAACAGATGGCAGCAAAATCTATTCTACAGGCGCTAGTCTGTATATACAGACACAGCACCATTAATTTTCTATTGTCATACACTTTGATTTTCTGATTGAATTTAATGATATGAGGGTCACAAGGTATTTTTCCCCTCATTTAATACAACAAAACAAAAGGAGTTACTTATGTTAAGACTTATTATATTAATAATTGTCCTGTTAATATTTGCCATATTCAGTATACTCGCACTTCCTGTCTTATGGCTTGTTGGTAAAAAAGATGCTGTTGCTAAAGAAAAAGCCTCGGATGCAATTGCAAGATTTATGTTCAGACTAATTTTATTTATATGTGGAACTAAAACTACCGCTATTGGACTTGATAACATTCCAGCTGATAAACCAGTACTTTTTGTTGGCAATCACAGAGGCTTTTTTGATGTAATCATATCATATACTTATATTAAAGGCAGAGCCGCATATGTTGCCAAAAAGGAAATGATGAAGGTTCCTATACTTCGCACGTGGATGACCAATATAAAATGTATCATGCTTGACCGGAGTAATACAAGAGCTGCCCTTAAGGCAATATTATCCGGTATTGATTACATCAAAAACGGTACTTCCCTGGTTATATTCCCAGAGGGCACACGTAATAAAGGTGAAGGAGTACTTGAATTTCATGCTGGAAGCTTCAAGCTTGCTGAAAAATCAGGCTGCCTGATAGTCCCCGTTGTACAGAATAATACATCTACTATATTTGAAGACCAGAAACCATTTATTAAAAGTGCACACACCGTTATTG
>JBNMGS010000148.1:0-5362 GCA_050872365.1 Lachnospira sp. | reverse complement strand
CATTATATGTTATAATCGCTATACATTTATATAAAATGATACAAGGGTCAAAAGTCTGAACCTACATAAGCTTGCTCATAGGTGGGTGAATGACCTTGTGACCCGCCCCAATATGAGCATAAAAGTGGAATGATAATCCCACGATATACGAATATTGCGTAGGTGCCATGTGCCAGTAACATATGTTTAGCATAGACCTTAGCAAAGCGTAGACGTGGGAGTGCACAGTAAGGGATAATTCGCAGGTATCATAGTTGGTGGCTTACCCCAATATCAAAAAAACACAAGGATGGAGATTAATATCATATATGAATAAAGAATACAAGGATAATAAAGCTTTTAAAGCCAAAAAAACTCATGTCAAAAAAACATATTCAGGATTAAAGCTTCCTTTTTTCAGCTTAAAAACCATAGTCAACATTATAATAATAGCTGCTCTTGTTATAGCTTTGATCTACACAAAAAAAACTGCATCAACGAGTTATCAGACTGACGGAAAGATCACGCAGATAGGTTTTGAGAACATCGGTGAGCTTGCTACACAATCAGTTACAACAACATCTGTGCGTGTTGAAACTAAAGACAGAAAACTTTTCAATATATCTATACCACTCACTGAATCAAAGTATATATATACATATAACACCAACATTAAGGCCGGAATAAACTTCAGTGATGTAACATGGAATCTTGGTGATACAGAAAACACAAAACACACTATATATGTAACAATGCCTGAGGTTAAAACTCTTTCTTCCGAGCTTGACCTTGATTCTTTCAAGATACTTCACGAAAGCACAAGTATATTTACACCTATAACTCTTACTGAACACAACGATGCTCTAAAGCAGCTTACAGATGATGCTCTGAATGACGCCATAGGAAACGGTTTATATGACAAGGCTCTTGAAAACGCCAAAACTCTGTTATCCTCTTTCATATATCAGGTATATCCATCCGACCAGTATACTATAGTATTTTCTGAGTCAGCCAAAAACAATAATCTTAACTAAAACAATCCCGGTCTTAAGCTTTGAGAGATTCCCCTCACTTATACAACTTAAAACCGGGATTATTTATTATGTTTTATTACTTTTCTATTTAGTTAATGTCCAACTACATTTACAATCGGAGATCGTTTGTTGATATAACTATACATTTTCATATTCTTCTTTTTCTGATACATACATATCCAAGCGCTATAAGTGATGCCACACTAACTGTAAGTAATGCTGCATATATACCTGCACGTGATGTGTCTCCTGTCTTAACATTTTCTGTAGAACCTGCTTCTGCAGTACTTCCATCATCATCTATATCTGTTGCAGGAGCATCTGTTGATGGTTTTTCTGTATCTTCTTTTACAACCGGATTCTGATTTGTATCACCAGCCCATTCTATGCTTAAGCTATGAAGCATAGTTGTATTCTGCCATCCACCAGTTCCTGTTGTTCCTGTATGCTGTATAGCTGCTCCACCATATGTGTTAGCTTCAATATCTGCAGTTAAATCAACTACATGCACATAACCGGCTTCTGCCTGCTCTTTAAGCTGTTCAGTAGTCGTTTCCACATGAGCTGTAAGCTTGCTTCCCTCTGCCTTTAAAGTTATCTCACATCCGGTAATAAAGCATGATGCTATAACCTCATCTGATATATATGTTGTATTGCCATTGTCATACTTAACAAGTACAAACGTTACTGCGTTAGAGGATGCCTTTGTTCTTATTATCCTTAATGCATACCCAGTAAGTGTTTTAGTATCAAACTTAATGCATACATCCATATACTGTCCAGCACTACCAAAGCCCTGTCCTGCTGTCTTGGCTGGATCAGCAGCAAGCTTAATCGTCATATCACCATATTGACCTTCAACTGGTGTATACATAAGTCTTGCGCCCTGCGTTCCCTGATAGATTCCGGCACCTACTGAGCCGTTGCCAGTTTCACCATATACCCAAGGTGTTTCTGTATCTTCACCCTGCCATTTACCAAAGCTTTCTGTATCCGCTGGTCTGTAAGAATCTACTGTCCAGAATCCAGCCTTTATTTCTGACTGTTTAACAGTAGGGAAATCAGAAAAGTCTGTTGTGTAATTCTTTGCTTTAATATCCTTTGCACTTATAGCCTCTGGATATACTGCTTTTACAGCATCTCCTAAATCGCTTCTTATATTTTTTGGTGAAACAGAAGCACAGATATAATAACCTATATCACCAGCTGTAAGCGTGTATGTATACTTAGGATTATCTGTTGACACTGCTACTAACACAGGATCACTTCCACTTGCATCACTGCATCTATACCAGTTAATAACTGACATATCTGCTCTTTCACCAAGGTTTAACTTGTAATCTGCCTTAAGTGTACCATCACTGTTATTAACTACATCAAGAAGCTTTGTCCATGAAGGAGCTGCTAACTTACCTGGCTTTACTGTTATAGCAATTGCTGCCCTTAATCCACTCTCTGTACTGGCTTCAATAACTACTTCCTTTGCTTCATCTGTGTTATTAATTCCTTCAACTACACATGTTCCGTCTTTATTATCTTTTATTGATACATATGCCTTATATTCATCAGCAACACTATAAGTGATCTTCTGGTTGTCATCCTTATCACCATAGAAATACTTAATATTGGCTGTCAGTTTAGCTGTTTCACTTCCTGACTCTATAGTATCCACCTTACCTTCGCTCTCAATATTAAGCTGTGTTGCTATGCTGTCTGCACCATTCTTAACAGCTATATCCTTAACGCCAAGTGGATCCCAGTTATCGTTACCCTTTAAAAGATTGTATGTATTGTAATATACTTTGCCACCATCTTCTATTCTATAAGCATTAAGAACCTGTTTTCCTGTCATATCAACCGTTTCAGCAGCATCCTTTCCTGCTATCATTATGCTTTCACCATTATGTGTTATATTATACTGATAGCACTTAAGCGACTTGTCTGGATATTTTGTCCATGCAATTCCAAAAGGAATGCTGAAGTTACTCTTATACGCACAATCCACCGCAGTTATTGTTCCACCTTCCTTTGTGAAATACTGCATTGGCTCAGCTTCTACATTTAAAACAACACTGTTAAATGTACATCCTAAAAATGTAGAACCTGTATTATATGATGAATATAATGGTCTGTTTCCGTAGAAATCAAAGTTGCAGCCTACAAACACTGCATTGCCATTGATAGCATCATCTGTACTCTCAAAGTGACAGTTATTATAAAGACTTCGTGATGCACCTCCTATAGGATCAAGATTCAGACGGCTGATAAAGTTACAATTATCTGCAAACATCTTATCTCCTGACATATCAGCAAGCTGTGCCTGTGTTATTGTCTTTGTTCTCTTGTCTACATTTAACTCTGGAAGAAGAGGGTACTCAATATCTACGCTGCAATAGTTACCTATAGTTATGTTCTTTACTGTAAGTGCTCCCTTACAGTTGAATCTAAACATTGTATAGTTACCATTAGAAGCATGTGACTGACCTCTGTTTCCTGCAAATACTACATTATATGGATCTTTTGTAAGACCCTTTATAGTAAGATAATCACTGTTAATAATCATTCCATAAGGGACACCATATGTCTTATCTGGCTGCATAGTATCAGTAGCCGCTGGATCATCTATCCAGTACACGAAAGGTGCTACATATACTGTCATAGGTGCTTCCTCTGTTCCATTCTTTAAGCTGCTATCACTGAGTGCCTTTGTAATATCGTTATATACATATGGATACTTATCAGCCACTTCATCTGATAATGAACCATCAAGATAGATAGCTGTTTCTGACAGCTGTATAGTTTCAGAGTCGTACTTAATATATGTACCTCCAAACTCTATAGGGTCGCTGCTATCCAGTGGTTTATAGCTATTCTCATCATTGTTAATGTCCTTAACTGCAGTGTATATACTTTGTGTCTTCACATCATCACCATCCTGTGCCATAATCTTACCTGGAAACACTCCGATGTTTCCAACAACAAGCAGACCTGACATAATACCTGCCATAATAGATGAAACTAATCTTTTCCTTCGTATCATACCTGTTACCATTCCTTTCTTTAAATAATAACCTCCAAAAATAACAGACTTAAACCTGTCTTTTAATTTCTGGCTCTTTTATTGTCCACGTTGCAACTATATATGGATTATAATTCACATTGTACTTATATTAATACATAAAAACTGTAAGAAACTTGTAAAATCACTTAAAATATGTTAGCTTGTAAACAATAATGTTTTCAGTACTTACAAAAGCGGGGTGATTTTATGCATCAGGAATATATACAAGCGAACTTTCTGCCAGACTTAAAAACTGTTTCCCCTTCATACAAGATGTCACATTATCATACACATAACAGGTGGGAACTTTTATACCTTATATCAGGAAACTGTACATTATATATAAAGGATAATATGTTCATGCTAAAAAAAGGCTCTCTATCACTCATTCCCTATGGAGTACAGCACATGACAACTTATATATCGGGAGAAGAAAATATAAGGAGCCTTCTATACTTTGATGATGATGAGCTTTTATGGTTTAGCAAACAGGGCATAACAAATATATCTGACATTTTAAACAACAACTTTGTTGTCCAGGTTCCTGCACGTAAACAGACATATATAAAAGAGCTTATAGATAAAATCTCTTATGAATTCCATGGTGTTGATAGCATTTCACCTGCATTTGCAACAGCTTACTTTCATGAGCTTCTTTTATACGCCTTAAGATGCCAGACGTATAAATGTAATGTAGTTACACGTATGGATGTAACCAACGAAACTATCCAGCGTATAGTCGAATACATTCTTGCTGATTACAAAGACGATATCACTCTTTCTAAAACTGCTAAAATGTTTAATATGAGTGAATCCAGTCTTTCAAAGAAGTTCAAAGCATTTACAGGTCACCGTTTCCGTGAGTATCTCGTTGATGTACGCACACATGCAGCTGCAGAGCTTTTAAGGCAGTCAGAGCTTTCCATAACCGAGATAGCCTGTGAATGTGGATTTTCTGACAGTAACACATTCGGCGACACCTTCAAGCGTGTATTTAAGCAGTCTCCAAGCAGTTATAGAAAATCTCTGTAGCTCCTGATCCTTTCGAAAGATTGCTGCAGTTTCCTAAAATCATCTAAATTTTATCTGCAATCAGAAATAAAAGTATAAAAAGGAAAATATTCGCAAAAGCAACGAATAAAGAATATATAAGATATAAATATTAAGATATATTATAGGATATAAATATTAAGATATAATTATGGGATATAAATATGAAATATTAATATGGGATATGAACAAAAACGATACTAAAAATGAATTTTAAAAATTAGGTAATTGCGAAACT
>JBNMGS010000147.1:0-5366 GCA_050872365.1 Lachnospira sp. | reverse complement strand
GGCTGTGGTAAAGAGTTTAAGGGTGTGTATGACAGAAAGCAAAGAGAAGTATCGCTCTTTAAGGCTGCCATGAATGGACAAAAGGAGGTTGCTACTAAGAATATAGCGCTTGATGATCCTGAACTTAGAGCCGAGATAGGTGATGCTTATCTTGAAAAATTAGACGAGGATGTAGAACTTCTTGACGGAGCGAGTGCGGAGTTTGATCTTGCAAAGGTACAGGCAGGAGACCTTACACCTGTATTCTTTGGTTCAGCGCTTACTAACTTTGGTGTTGAGACGTTTTTACAGCATTTCCTTGATATGACAACTTCTCCACTTCCACGTAATTCATCAGCTGGACTTATTGATCCTTTTAAGGAGGATTTTTCAGCATTCGTATTTAAGATACAGGCTAATATGAATAAGGCACATAGAGACAGAATAGCATTTATGCGTATTTGTTCCGGCAAATTCACTGCGGGTATGGAAGCTAATCATGTGCAGGGTGGCAAGAAGATAAGACTTTCACAGCCACAGCAGATGATGGCACAGGAAAGACATATAGTGGATGAGGCTTATGCAGGAGATATCATAGGTGTATTTGACCCAGGTATATTCTCTATAGGTGATACAATATGTTCATCTAATAAGAAGTTTATGTTTGATGGAATACCTACATTTGCACCGGAGCATTTTGCAAGGGTAAGACAGATAGATACTATGAAGCGTAAGCAGTTTATAAAGGGCATAAGCCAGATAGCACAGGAAGGTGCCATACAGATATTCCAGGAATACAATACCGGTATGGAAGAAATAATAGTGGGTGTTGTAGGTGTTCTTCAGTTTGAAGTACTGGAATATCGTCTTAAGAACGAGTATAATGTAGACATAAAGCTTGAACCATTACCATACGAGCATATCAGGTGGATTGAGAATCCGGATGAGGTTGATGTCAACAGGTTAGTTGGTACATCGGATATGAAGAAAATCAAAGATCTTAAAGGTAATCCTTTACTTGTTTTTGCTAACAGCTGGTCTGTCAATATGGTTCTTGAACGTAATGAAGGTCTTAAGTTGTCAGAATTTGGAAAGAACTAGATATCAGCTTCTTATGACATTTTAGATTTTGCATCATATAGACATAAAGCAGCTGGAAATATAGATACAAAGTGGCTGAAAATAAGGAACCGGGTGATTAGATGAAAGAAAACTACAGAAATGTTGCCAGAAAGATAACAGCTGTAGTGCTTATGATGGTGATTATCATATGCATGCAGTCAGGATATACAGGAGTGCTTAATGTAAAGGCAGATGATGAAATCATAGCAACAGGTTATGTTAATTATGATGTTACTGACCTAAGGATAAGAACATCACCTGTTAATGGTAAAGTAGTAACCAAAGTTAATGGTGGTTTCAGATTTGATATATATGAAGAAGTCAGTACAAGTGCCACATACAAGTGGTATAATATTGGATTTTATCTTGATGGGGAATATAAAAGAGGATATATAACATCAGAGTATACAACCAAGGATAAAAAATCAGATTATAAACCAGATAATAATTTTGAAGATTATCTTACAGCACAGAATTTTCCATCATCATATAAAGAAAGCTTAAGACAGCTTCATGAAAAATATCCGCTGTGGGTATTCGTAGCTGACCACAATGGCAGAGACTGGAATACTATGGTTAAGGCACAGAATGTATTAGGAAGAAGTCTTATATATAGTTCAGCTGATGCATCGTGGAAGTCAACTGCAGACGGATGTTATAACTGGGAAACAGGAGAATATACCATACTTGATAGCGGAGGCTGGGTACAGGCATCAGAAGGACTTGTAAAGTATGCCCTTGATCCGCGTAACTTTCTGGATGATACATATATATTTATGTTTGAGAGTCTTTCGTATGATTCTTCAGTACATAACACGGATGGTGTACGCAATATAATAAGCGGAACATTTATGGAGAATTCGAGCCACGACCTTGATGGATATGATTATGCAACACTTCTTATGTACGCAGGAGAGGTATCTAATGTAAGCCCTTATCACCTTGCTACAAGAATTATACAGGAACAGGGTGCCAATGGTGTTGGTAACCAGATATCAGGAAATGTAAGCGGATACAGAGGTTATTATAATTATTACAGCCAGAATGCATATGCCAGTGGCGGCCTAAGTGCAGTGCAGAATGGTCTTAAGTATGCCATGCAGACAGATGATTCTAATATGCGCCCATGGAATACAAGATACAAGGCAGTAGTAGGTGGTGCTATTAATCTTGGCAAGTGGTATATAAACAGAGGTCAGGATACGATATATTATGAGAAGTTTGATATAAAGAATTTCTCGCACCAGTATATGACAAATGTATTAGCCCCACGTTCAGAAGCTACCAGAGCCAAGAAGGCATATAGCACAAGCACACTTAATAATACAACATTTAAGTTCAGTATACCTGTATATGATAATATGCCATCATCAAGATGTGTTATACCAGATGGCAACAAGAGTTCTAATAACTGGTTAAGAGGATTATCAATAGATGGATATTCACTTACTCCAACATTTGCGGCTGATACAACAGATTATAATCTTATTGTTGAAAATGAAGTTACAAGTATAGATGTATCGGCATCGACAGCAGATACTAATGCAAGTGTAAGCGGAAGAGGAAGCCATAAGTTATCAGTTGGTAATAATACTATTAATATAGTTGTCACAGCAGAAGATGGTGAAACAAGGACATATGCTATCAATGTTGTAAGAAAAGAAGCTGTTAAACCGGATCCGGTTCCAGATAACCCGGATAATGGTAATACTGAGAATGGTGGAAATAATGGCAGTACAGAAGCTGATGGTTTTAAGACTAATCTTAAAGTCAATAATGACAAGAAAATAGTAACAGGTGTCGGTGTTGGCAGCAGCGTGCAGAGTATACTTGATGGTATTACATATACAAACAGTTGTTATGGAAAACTTCTTAACAGTGATGGAAATGAACGTGCATCAGATGATGTAATAGCAACTGGTGATAAACTTACTATTTACAGGAAAGACGGAAGCATATATGCACAGTATGATGTTGTCATATATGGTGATGTGAATGGTGACGGAACTATTGATCTTATTGATTTTGTAGCGATTAAGAGAGCTATACTTAACATGTCACAGCCTTCGGGCGTAAGTTTTGAAGCAGCAGATATAATAAACGACGGAAGTATTGACCTTATGGATTTTGTTGCTATTAAAAGACATATACTTGGAGTAAGTTATATACAGCAATGATAGATTGTTGTTCTATTATATATAGTTTTATAGTGGCTGCTAAAAGCAGTGACAGTTAATTACTACTTTTATGGTAACAGTTGGTAGAAGTAAATTATGAAGGAATAAGGATGATATGAAAAAAATAAAGAAAATAGCTGCTGTTTTAATGGTATTAATATTGTGTATACCATTCTTTAATATAACAAGCGCCAGTGCAGCAGGTACAGCAAGAGTTTCAATAGGTTCAGCAAGTGGAACAGTTGGGGATACCGTTTCTGTGTCAGTTTCAATTGATGCAAGCTTTGATATAGGTGCTGCTACAATATATGTATCATATGATTCTTCAAAGTTAGAGCCGGCCAGTGGAAGCAATACAGGAACAGTTACATGCAGTTTTCTTGACAGCAGTACATCAAAAAACCAGCAGACATCTATAAGTTTCAGAATTAAGAGTGCGGGAACATCAAGTCTTACTGTTGTAGGAGATTCCAAGGTTATAAGTATGGATTATGAGAATGCGAGCATATCCAAATCCTCTGGTTCAATAACAGGAGAAGCGCCTGCAAGTTATTCAACGGATAACACGTTAAGTTCGCTTGAGATAAGTCCGGGTGTACTTTCACCAGCATTTTCTCCTAATGTTACTACATATACAACATCAGTTGGAAATGATTGTGACAGACTTACAGTCAGTGCTGCACCTAACGATTCCAAGGCAACTGTCAAAGTTTCAGGAACACGTATGGATACCGGACTTAACACAACAACCATAACAGTAACGGCAGAAGACGGAAGTAGAAAAACATATACAATAAAAACGACTAAGTCAGATATCATAAAGTCGCCGGAGGAAGCAAGCAAAGAAGCAGAAGGCACAGATGGAGACAATGCTGTTAACAGTACGGAAATAGACAATAATGCTGTACAGGAACCTATGGTAAACATAGACGGTGCAGAATATAAAATAGCTTCATCGTTTGATGAGCATCCATTGCCAGAAGGATACACGCAGTCTGAGACAGATTATAATGGAATTAAGATAACCGTTGGTATGGGTACTAATACCAAAGTACTGTTAGCTTATCTTGAGAGCACAGATTCAACAGGAGAAAGTGGTTTCTATGTATATGATTCCGTTAGAAAATCATTTTCAAAATATATAGAAGTCTATCAGCCAGAGTTGTCATACTGTATTCTTCCTATAGATGAGTCATCTATGGAGCTTCCAGATGGTTATGAAGCTGGAAGAATAAACATTAATGGCAGGGATGTAGATGTACTTCTTGATAAAACCGGCAACTATGCATTATTCTATGGTGTAAGTTCAAATGGTGATACAGGCTGGTTCAGATATAATATTAATGATGGAACAATCCAGGGCTATGCAGGATATAATATGTCAGATGAACCGGTATCCGCACGCGTATCAGGCAGGGATATGGCTGTTAGTAAAAGTGTAACTGGAATATTAAAGGAAACAAGCAGGATTGTTCTTTTAGTATTGGCAGTTCTTATAATTCTTGTAATAGCACTAATTATTGTTATTATAGTGCTTTCACGTAAGTTATCTGTCAGTAAAAAAACATTTGCAAAGGTTATTGATGATTATGATGAATCAGATGAAGATAATGATACTGAGGATGATATAAATATCTTAGAAACAGATGATTATGATGAATCAGATTCAGAGAGTGACATTGATATACTGGCGGATGAAGATGACGAAGAAGATACGAATAATGCAGTAGATTCAGAAAATACAGATGATATAGATAATACTGCTGATACAGATACAGAATCTGAGGAAATTGAACTTGAGGAGATTGAATTAGAGGATGTGGATAAGTAGTTTTATTACTGTTTAACACACATTCTTAACGTACGGACGACATAATATAAGTGAAAATCGGTGTTGCACATACATCATCGATGCCAGAAGATTCACTTGGATATTTCTAAGACTTTTCATATAGGTATTGGCTACTCCCGCTACCGTTCGATACGGGACATCCGTGTCCCATATCGAACTTCCACAGACATCCGTGTCTGTGGATAGCTGGGTTATTAAGGAAAAGTCTAAGAAATATCACAATTGAACTTCAAGTG
>JBNMGS010000146.1:0-5369 GCA_050872365.1 Lachnospira sp. | reverse complement strand
TTTCTGCTTGCAGAAAAAGACTTTTTTACTTGAGACACTTCACATCTTAAAATACAATTAAATATATGATTCTGCTATCCTATATTTAATTGATTGTTATCGTATTAAATATGTCTTCAAACTTAACATTATATATATCTGCACCAGATACGCTTAGCTTTTCCCATTCCCTGTTATTCCACTCTACATACTTTCCAGCTTCATATTTTTCAAACTTCTCATTGAAGGCAGCCAGTTTTTTCTCAGCAAGGATTGAAGACTTGTTTACTTCAGTCTTTGCCTTATCATTATCTGATGTACAACGTATGATATAATACTTTCCATCTGCCTCAACTATATCACTCATTTCACCTGTAGCTAAAGAATATGCAGCATCTTCAAAGCTTTTATCCATCTCATCTCTTCTAAGTTCATACTCATACTCACCATCTGAATTGTACTTCTTTGCTATGGCAAAAAATGAGTTTCCTTCTTTTAATTCAGCATATGCCTTTTCTATTTCTTCCCTTGTATCTGTTACGATATACTGTATATTAATTACTCTTGAATCGTCTGCACTTACCTCAATATTCATTAGCGAAGTCTGGTCATTATAAAGCTTCTGTGCAATAGCAAATTCTGTAAACATCTGATTAATCTTATCTTCTGTCATGTCATATCTGTTTCTTTGTTCTTCCGTGAGCGCATTATAATACTGCTCTGCTGCCTTTTTGACACCATCTTTTTCCTCTCGTCCCAAGACTATGCCTTTTTCCTTAGCCATAACATTCATGCATCTTACTCTTATAAGCTTGACCTTAATCTGGTCTTTTATATATTCTTCAAATGTTTTTCCATCTATCTGCTGTGACCATATAGAACTTGTAAACATCTCTTCATACTGTGATTTAGCATCTGACATAAGCACTGCTGCATCCATAGTATATGTCTTTTGTCCATCTACCTTTGCTAACACATTTTTACCCATGCCAGTTGAAATATATAATCCATTGCCATTAAAGAACCTCATAAAAACAAGCACTGCAACTGCTGCAACTGCTATTATAAGGAATGTTACAATTCTTTTTTTCTTTCTTTTCATATTACTCCTCATTTCTGCGCACGTTTTTTTGCGCATATCGAGTTTGTGTCAAGTGTGCGAAGACACAAATCTCGCGTGTGAAAAATTTATTTTTCACACTACTCCTCATTTCTGCGCACGTTTTTTCATCACTTATGATATGGCTCATTCTTCATTATTCTAAAGCTTCTATATATCTGCTCTAAAAGTATAACCCTCATAAGTTGATGTGGAAATGTCATTCTTGAAAAACTCAGCTTATAATCTGCTCTTTTTAGCACTCTCTCATCAAGTCCTAAAGAACCTCCTATAACAAATGTGATATCGCTCTTGCCTGATATTCCAAGATTATCTATTTTTTCTGACAATTCAACAGAATCAAGCATTTTTCCATCTATTGCCAGTGCAATAACATACATATCATCCTTAATACATGATAGAAGTCTGTCACCTTCTTTTTCTTTAATCATCCTGTTAACATTATCACTTGCGTTATCAGGGGTCTTTTCATCTGCCACTTCTTTAATCTCAAGCCTGCAATATCTTGATAACCTTTTAGAATACTCGTCAATCGCCTGACAGTAGAACTTCTCCTTAACCTTTCCTACGCAACATATAGTTATCTTCATACCATCCTCATTTCTTGCGCACGCTTTTCGCGCATACCTAGTTTGTGGCAGTTTTACACTGACACAAACTCGTGTGTGATAAATCTTAGATTTATGGATTTATCACACTATCCTCATTTTCTGCGCACGCTTTTCGCGCATACGAAATCCCCTTATTATCAGGCTTCAACAAAAAAGTAGCCGTGTCCATCATCAAGCTTGAATACTTCTAACTGTTCTTCTATCTCTTCATCTGACATTCCGGATATATCCATACCCTCATCATCCATAACCTGCTTCAATTCCCTGATGTTCTTACAATACTGTGCAAAACACTCCTCAAGGAACTCTGCTGCCTCATCTTCATCAAAAACAACCGGTTCATCAAAAAGTCTCTTCTGATCTCTTAAAAACACTGCTGCACATTCTTTTATATGTTTATCCATTATTACGTTCTCCTTATTTTATGTTTTATTTTTGTATTGAATATTTTATATTTTCTGGATTTCTCTATATTTTAGATGTTGGTGTCAAAAGGTATTTTGTTCCAATAAAAAGGCGCATTTGCACTTTTTATTTTATTTTCAGTGTCAGGAAAATCACGAATTCAAAGAATATCCTTAAAATTCTCCCTTAATGACCTCTCAACCCAATCCGTCACATATCGTCCATGTTTCTTTATATCGCTGGAAGCTGTTTCCATAACATAAGAATGAGTAACTGAGTCAAGCATATCAATGTCATTATAATTATCACCAAATGCCATACATTCATCCTTTGATAATCCGAAATATTCCTGTATCTGTCTCATAGCTTTTCCTTTGGTAACGCTGCTTTCCATAAAGTCAAGGTAAAGATCACCTGATACTGCTATAGAAGCCTGTCCTTTCCACTTACTAAAGAAATGTTCCTTTGAGTTCTCTATTCCACTAAGATCACACACAGCAATCTTTAATATATCTTCATCTATATCTGAAAATTTATCTATAAGAGTAGTCTTGTAATTAACAACCTTAGTCATCCTATACAGATATTCTTCTGTCTTGGGCTTAATATATGCTGTATGCTGACCTGATATAAGTACTTCACAATTAGGCTGCTCATATACATCCTCTATAATCTTCATAGCCAGATTTCTTTCCATGGCTGTTTTAGCTATAACATGGCCTTCATACTCACTAAGTGCACCATTTTCTGATATATACACCAGTCTGTCACTGACAGGTTCAAAAAGTCTCTTTAGGCTGACTATCTGTCGTCCGCTCGCCGGTGCAAATAAAATCCCCGCATCAAGAAGCTTCGCTATTACTTCTATAGTTGATTCATCAACCTTCTGTGCCCCATGCCTTAATATTGTCCCATCGAGATCACTTGCAATTAACTTAATCATAACTTTAACTCCTGATATACTCTGGAAACCGGCAATCCCACCACATTGTTATAATCACCATCTATTCCTTTGATAAATGCGGCAAATCTTCCCTGTATGCCATAAGCTCCTGCTTTGTCCATAGGTTCCCCGGTACTTATATAATCTTTGATTTCCCTATCTGTAAGTTCATAACAATACACGTCTGTCTTAACGGAAAAGCTTTTGATGCTGCCATTGCCATAAAGTAATGTAACTCCTGTATACACCTGATGACAATCTCCTGATAATTCTTTTAATATACAGTATGCATCTTCCTCATCCCTGGGCTTAGTGAGAATATGATTATCATGGCTTACAATAGTATCTGCTCCTATGATTACATAACTTCCATTTCTGATATCCTTCTTATATTCTTCATTTAAAAGAGGATTATCAGAAGAATAGTTATCAGCATTTCTTATAATATCCTGTATCTTATCATATACTGCCTTTGCCTTGACTGCTGAAAGATATTCTACATATTCTGCCGGCTTTCTTATATCCGTATGCTCATCTGCTTCACTTGTCATAACTATAAAGTCCAGTCCAATCTGTTCAAGAAGTTCTTTTCTTCTTGGCGAACCAGATGCAAGTATAATTCTGTTCATTCTTATTCAATCCTTTTAATAAATAGTATTTTCACAAATAATGTTTCTTTAACAAATACTGTTCCTTTAATAAACAACGTTCCTTCAATAAATAATATTTTCTTAAAATAAAGTATAATTCTATTAAACGCTATTCCTTTTATACATGGTTGCGAACATGTTTTCGCTTTATTGTAACACATAAATAAGCAGTATGCAAAAGCTAATTTACAGCTTTTGCATACTGCCATACTCATTTTATTTATATTTTATTTGCATTTACAATGTTGACTATTTATCCATACTTCTATTCATAGCTGATTCAACGGCATCTATAGAAGCTCTGATGATATCGTGATCAATACCTATACCAAAGTATTCCTTACCATCTTCTCCCTTAATACCTACATAAGCTATAGCGCTTGAATCTGAACCCTGCTTTAATGAATGCTCTTCATAACACATTACATCACATGGCTTTCCAAAATGCTTTGCAAGTGCGTTACTTACAGCATCAAGACGTCCATTACCACCTGCATTGATTACAACACTCTTTCCATCCTGTTCTATAGTAACTTCTGTCTGGATACCATCTATCTGCTTGAAATGTACTTCTGTAATCTTAAAGACAGGTGTGTACTTCTTATATCTCTTTTCAAATATCTCAAGCACTTCATCAGGTGTAAGCTCTTTATGATGAACATCTGATACATCCTTAACAGCATACCCAAGATCTTCTCTCATAGCCTTAGGGATAATCATGCCATAATTATGCTCAAGAACATATGCAACTCCACCCTTACCAGACTGACTGTTTATTCTTATAACATCTGAATCGTATGTACGTCCAACATCTTCCGGATTAATAGGAAGATATGGTACTGTCCACTTAGATGGATCCTGCTCGATTCTATAATGCATACCCTTTGATATAGCATCCTGATGTGATCCGGAGAATGCCGCAAATACCAGCTTACCACAGTAAGGATGTCTGTCATCTATCTTCATCTGTGTAAGTCGCTCGAACATCTCTGAAAGCTCTGGCATGTTAGAGAAATCAAGTTCAGGATCAACTCCCTGTGCATACATATTCATGGCAAGGTTCACAATATCAACATTACCTGTTCTTTCACCATTACCGAATAATGTACCCTCTATTCTGTCTGCTCCTGCAAGTAAGCCAAGTTCAGCATCAGCAACACCTGTTCCTCTATCGTTATGTGGATGAAGTGATACAACAACACTTTCACGGTTATGAAGATTCTTACTCATATATTCAACCTGACTTGCAAATACATGTGGAAGTGACATCTCTACTGTAGCTGGAAGGTTAATGATACATTTCTTATCAGGTGTAGGCTGCCATATATCTATAACTGCATTACACACTTCAAGTGCATATTCCGGCTCTGTACCTGTAAAGCTTTCCGGACTGTATTCAAAAAGGAAGTTTCCTCCATCAGCTTCTGCAAGTTCTTTAAGTAACTTGGCACCTTCTATAGCTATCTTCTTAATATCTTCCTTAGACTTTCTAAATACCTGTTCTCTCTGTGCTAAAGATGTTGAATTATATACATGTACAATCGCTCTTGGTGCTCCCTTTACTGCCTCAAATGTCTTCTTTATAATATGTGGTCTTGCCTGTGTAAGCACCTGAATAGTTACATCATCAGGAATCATATTCTTCTCAATAAGTGTACGGC
>JBNMGS010000145.1:0-5375 GCA_050872365.1 Lachnospira sp. | reverse complement strand
ATATAAAACTTATATTGTTATGTAGAGATCAAAAGCATAATAAGTCATTTTTTGTCCGCAGAAAAAAGCTTTTTGCCTGATACTCACTTCATAATAGTTATATATGTGTACGAAAAATGAGTAATGGAATTATTATTAAGAAAGGATTCACACATGGAGACACAGGCGAAAGAAAAGAAAAGATGGAAAACGCCACATACACTTGTAATTCTTGTAGTTATTATACTTATCGCAGCTGCAGCAACTTATATTGTGCCGGCTGGTGAGTTTGCAAGATTCAAGGATGCGGCAACAGGAAAGACTTTAGTTGAGGCAGGAAGTTATCACAGGATTGAATCAAGTCCGCTTAATCCGTTAAAGATTCCTGCAGCTATATATACAGGTATAGTTAAATCAGCTTCTACTATTACATTTATGTTAATAATCGGTGGAGCTTTTCAGGTTATAACTTCAACAGGTGCACTTACAGCACTTTGTAAGAAACTTTCAAAGACATTCTCAAAGCATAAGTATGTTGTTATACCGGTATTTTTAACTTTATTCTCAATATTCGGATTTACAATGGGTATGTCATCAGAGGTTATGATATTTGTCCCTATCGGAATAACACTTGCATTGTTTCTTGGACTTGACAAGGTTACAGGTACAGCGATGATAGCATTAGGTGCTGCGGTAGGCTTTACAGCAGGTATACTTAATCCGTTCAACGTCGGAGTTGCACAGGATATTGCTGAGTTACCATTATTTTCAGGCATGCTATACAGAATCGTTATTCTTGTAGTATTACTTGTTGCAACAAGTGCATATATAATATGTTATGCAAGAAAGGTAGCAGCTAATCCTAAGAAGAGTGTAATCTACGGAATAAAGGAAGATGAAGAATATACATTCGATAATGCATCAGATAATCTTACAGTAAGACAGATATGTGTCCTTGTTGTTATGGCACTTGGCTTTGGATTGCTTATATATGGACTTTCAAAGAAAGGCTGGTATTTTGAAGAAATGTCAGGACTGTTCATATTCATGGGTGTAATCTGCGGATTAGTTAATGGATATGGACCAAGTAAGATAGCCAAGGAATTCGGTGAAGGTGCCAAGGGTATTATTGTTGGATGTCTTATTATAGGTATTGCACGTACTGTTGAGGTAATATTAAGTGATGCGCATATTCTTGATACAATTGTATATGGAATAGTTAACCTTGTGAATTTCCTTCCGGGTTCTATAAAGGCAGTGGGTATGTTTATCTGTCAGTCACTTATCAACTGTGTAATCGTATCAGGAACAGGCCAGGCAGCAGTTACTATGCCACTTATGGTTCCTGTATCAGATCTTGTTGGTATATCAAGACAGACAGCAGTACTTGCATTCCAGTTAGGTGATGGATTCTCTAACTCAGTACTTCCTATGTCATCATCACTTATGGGATATCTGGCTGTTTCTAAGATACCATACAGCAAGTGGCTTAAGTTTATGATGCCGCTATTCCTTATATGGACAGCACTTGGATGTATATTTATGCTGGGTGCATTGATGATTGGATATTAACTAATGTGTTATAAGAAGTGTTATGTTATGATATGCATTTTAAATGTGCGTTAAACATGGCACTTTTTATTATGAAATGTAATCTGATTAATCATTGAGCCGTGCCAGACGAAAGACTAATCAAGTACTGTGCTTGCACAAAGTACTTGATTGGGCTTTTGTCTGATAGGGCGAAAGCCCGACAGTCCGGAAAAGCAATAGCTTTTTCGGACATGCACGGCGGAGTAAATAACATATGCTATAATGAGTTCAAAAGAAAAGGAAGCGGCTGCAAAGCATGTAGTAATCTGATTAATCATAAATGAGGGGCAAAATATCTTTTGACCCTCATATCATAATATTATTAAGAACAGGAGTAAGTAATATAAATATGGTAAATGATATAAAAAAGAAACTTGGTGAAGTGATAGATGCGCATAAGTCAGAACTTTGCCAGATGTCAGATAAGATATTTGATCTTGCAGAGATAAGTGGTGAAGAATATGAATCATCAGATATGTTGTGCAGATATCTTGAAAATGAAGGCTTTTTGGTTGAGCGTGGAACAGGATTACAGACAGCATTCAGGGCAACATGGCAGAATGGCACAGATGGGCCTGTTATAGGTATACTTGTTGAGTACGATGCTCTTGAAAAAATCGGACATGCGTGTGGACACCATCTTCAGGGACCGGCAGGAATAGGGGCAGCCATTGCTATAAAGGAATGTATGAAAGAATATCCATATAAGCTTGTAGTATATGGAACACCTGCAGAAGAAACACTTGGTGGTAAGATTGTTATGCTTGATAAGGGATATATGAAAGAACTTGACCTTGCATTTATGTCACATGGTTCACCAAACACATCTGTAGATGAAAAATGTATGGCACTTGAGAATTTTGTGGTAACTTTTCATGGTGTAAAGAGTCATGCTGCGATAAGTCCTGAGGAGGGCAGAAGTGCTCTTGATGCGGCATTACTTTCATTTCATGCTATTGAGATGTTAAGAGAGCATGTTAAGGATGATACAAGAATGCATTATACAATCCGTAATGCGGGCGGACCTCCTAATGTTGTACCAGATATAACAGTTGCAGAATATACACTCCGTTCATATAGTACAAAGTATCTTAATGAGGTGGTTGAGAGATTTTATAATATACTTAAAGGTGCAGCACTTATGACAGATACTACATACGATATACAGAGAGATCTTCCGTTTAAGAGTAAGATAGTGAGTCATAAGGTTAACGATCTTCTTATGGCAAATGCGGAATATGAGCACGCACCAGCTATAGCACCTCCAAGAAAGAAGACAGGCTCTACAGATTTTGGAAATGTTCTTTATGAGGTTCCTGGCTCTTGTATAAGAATTGCCTTTACAGATAAGGATGCACAGCCACATTCAGAAAGTTATTTAAAGGCAGGAAAGAGTGATGCGGCACACGATGCTATCAGCTATGCAGCTAAGATAATGGCTGATTCTATATGTGATGTACTTGTTAATCCAAAGCTTCTAAAGGAAATTAAGGAAGAGTTTGAAATGGCAAGAAATAATGAATAAATTGTTATAGTTAGTTATTGCTGACGTTGCTTTAAAATGTTATCATATAGTACAGGTGTCAGAAGAGTAAAAAGTTGTTTATACTTTTATAATAAAGTTTTTTACTTAAGATGCTTAAAGATTATTTTAATGGAGCAAAGGCAGTGGATAATAAGATAAGACTAAAAAGAGATATTATTCTTGTGCTGTCGTTAGTTATTATAGCTGCGGCAGCATTTTTAATTATTAATTACGGTGTAAAGAAGAATGGCAAATATGTTGTTATTAAAGTAGATGGACGGGTGATTAAGACACTTGAACTTGACAGGGAAACAAGTATTGAAGTTAATGGTTATCAGGGCGGAGTCAACGAGATTGTGATTAAGGATGGAAAAGTCAGCATGACGGATGCTGACTGTCATGATAAATTATGTGTTAAAACCGGTAAAATAAGTAAAAAAGGTGAAACTATTGTGTGTCTTCCTCATAGAGTTGTTGTTGAGATTAAGGGAAGCCAGGATGATGATGCGGTTGATTCAGTAGTACGGTGATTGATGACTTGATAAAAATAAAATCTTTGGAATATGCATTACGATGGTTATGTGGATTCAGCCTTTTTGAACCTGGTATCATCTATATTTTATATGTAATATATTGTAGTAGAATGGAGAAATCTATAAATGAACAGTCATATATCAACAAAAAACATTGCATTGTGTGGTGTGCTTACATCGCTTGCTATGATATTCAGTTATGTAGAGAGTATAATTCCAGTACCTATACCAGTTCCCGGAATAAAGCTGGGAGTTGCTAATATAGCGGTTATTACAATTCTGTATGTGCTTGGAGTTAAAGAGGCTGTTATAATCAATCTCTTAAGGATTATACTTACGGCATTGCTTTTTGGCAATCTTAATAGTTTTTTATTTAGTATATCAGGTGCTATACTAAGCATGACTATTATGATAATCATGAAAAAGCTTGATTTTTTTTCATATATAGGCGTAAGTGTATGTGGTGGAGTCATGCATAATGTCGGACAGATAATAGCAGCAGTGCTTATTATGGGAAGTGAAGCTATAGCATATTATCTGCCGGTTCTTATAGTTTCAGGTGTGTTTACTGGAGTAGTAATAGGGGTAGTGTCAGGAATAGTTGCAAGGCATGTTAAAAGAGTGGCAGGCTGAGTCATATAGTCACATAAAACACAGATATATAATGAGTGCTAAAGGAAAAGCACTAAAAGAAAGAAAGCAGTTGCAATGCAGACATTTTCAAAAGTATAAAATGAAGTGAAAGGAAGATAGTTACAATGAAAAGTACATTAATAAAAGATACAACAAAGTCCGAAAGAATCCAGTTGGTTAAGGAATGGGAAGAATGCGAAGGCTGCGAGAGCAGTGGTATGGATCTTCTTGAATATTTCAGGGATTATATAGATGGCAGAAAAGAAATATCTGAGGTAAATGCTGAATTTAATGCAAGATATGTATCAGAAATACCTGATAATGATTCAGGTATGAGTTGTGGCATGGGAATGAGAAGATAATGGATAGTCTGGAAAGTGAATTAAGAATTACTAAGCTGGATGATAATATATCATACATAGAGCCAACTATTAATCCATTATCTGCAAATGTTGTTATAATCAATGGCAAAGATGCAGTATGGCTGTATGATGTTGGAAATCATCCTGATATACCTGACATGCTGGAATATTATATAAGAACAGAATGTTGTGATTATGAAAGTGATTATGTTTTACAAAATAAGAAATTAAATAAAAAAGTAAATATTGTGTTATCACATTTTCATCAGGATCATATAGGAAATATTACTCATATATGCGAAAGATTTGATTGCGGTAATATATATCAGGGAAGATTAACATACAAGCATACACATATGGGTAATGTAGTTGATAATGATATATGCATAGATGACGGAAATGTATCACTGCATATTTTTCCATTACCTTCAAGTCATGCAAAGGGCAGCGTAGCACTGGAAGTGAATAACAAATATTGTTTTCTGGGAGATGGATTATATGCTATGCAGAAAGGTTCGCAAAGACTATATAATTCCGGAATTCTTAAAGAAGAAATTAATGTGCTTAAAATAATTAGGGCAGAGAAGTTTATGTGCAGCCATAAAACGCCCTTTGGAAGGTCTAAGGCTGGTGTTATCAGATGGCTTGAAAGTATATATAATATGAGAGTTAAAGATAGCCAGTATATAGATTACAGCTTGTAAATATAAATAAAATACCCCTGACTGTTTTAATCTGACAGTCAGGGGT
>JBNMGS010000144.1:0-5384 GCA_050872365.1 Lachnospira sp. | reverse complement strand
CAATATTACTGATTAATCCTTAATTCTATGTATTCCATTAACTGCCGGTTCATAATCACCACATAACTTATAATATTTTAATGCAGTCTGTTTATCTCCAAGGCACTCTCGAATGACTCCTATATTATAATTTGCTTTATAGCTATTACAGCCTTCTATCTTACTATTCTTGTATGTTGTCGCTTTACTGAATTCTTCTATCGCTTCATCATACATTTCATTGTTCATATAAGCCAACCCCATAAGAAATACATAATCTGCACTTACTGCAAATTCATCATAGATATTCTTAAGAAACATCATCTCTGGTATCCTCTTCTCATTAAGAAGAGCATATCCATATGTTTCCACCATATCCTGTACATACTCAAGTGCAGGATCAAGATTAAACGAAAGGCCTTTTTCAAAATTAACGGATGCATTATGATAATCTTTGAGCATATAATACCCCTTGCCAAGCTGATAATACACATATGGATCTGGACCATATTCTTCAAGATCAAGATTAAGCAGACGTATATTACGTTCTGCTTTTTTCACTCTGTAAGAATCTCTTCCAACATAACCGCTATGTCCTATAACTATATCTACATTTTTATACATTACTGACAAAGTATCGTTTATTGATATTACTTGCTCGTGTATACGCCCCCTATACCGACACTGTTTTCTATTAAATAATCTGCTTATATGTTCATATCCCTTAGAAGTACTCTTCAAATCTGATATATCATTCACTCTTTCTACTCTGCCCACACATATATTTTCCTTATCAGCATTCATACCAGCTGTTATCAACTTCGTTATATCTTTTTCATTTAGATATTCAACCCATTCATCACTGTCAATTACCAACACCCAGTCATAGGTTGCAAGCCCTAATGAATAGTTTCTTGCTTTTGAAAAATCATCACACCAGTCATACCTTCCTATTACGTCGGCATATTTTTTTATTATACTTTCGGTTTCATCTGTAGATCCTGTATCAACAACAACTATCTCAACATCATACTTTCTAAATGAGGAAAGACACTTTTCAAGTTTCTTTGCCTCATTCCTCGTTATAATACATACTGATAATTCCATAGTCTCCTCTATATACCTATATTCATGCTACAATATTTTCTTATTATATTTCAGTCTTTGTCATTTAAATACTATATTGTTATGTTCTCATAATAATGTATAATAAAAATCTTAAGTTCCAATCATATCATATACATACTATGTAATTTTTTCTTAAAGATTAGAAATCCATTCTAACAATTTCCTGTTTTCTTTTGACATACATTTTTTTACAAACTCGTTGTTTTTCCAATCTTCAAGTTTATTATGTATTTCATTCATAAGCATAGTCATATTCTGTTCAAGACAAAATCCATCGTTATCCTGGTTCATAAGACACATTCCTATAGCTCCAATAATACATGTAAGTCTTACATACTGTATAGATTGCCTCATATCATTCGTATAGTCAAGCTGTCCAACCGCCCTGTATACATCCATCATATCGCAGAAATTCTTCTGTACATTATCATTATTAGATGCTGAATTTTCATTATTCTTATATATATATAAGACCTCTTTGACATTACCCACACTTTAAGAAAAATACTAATAAGAAAATCTAAATCTTCATATATAACTTTCTCCCTTATTCTTATATTATTATTCCTTATAATATCTGTTCTGATTATCTTAGTAACGACATATCCCACACCTGCTATCATTCTGTTACGCTTCTTAATATCTGTTTTACCAGTAAGTTCATCTGTTATTGCAAGAGATATGTTTCCACTTAATTCCTCATAATATGCACAATCAACTACATCAAAACCACCTTCAACTGCTACAGAATATAATTTTTCATACATATCATCTTCAATAACATCATCACAATCCATAAAACCTATATATTGACCTTTTGCCACAGCCATGCCCAAGTTCCTTGCGCCCCCAGGTCCTATATTACACGCAGAATGTATTACTTTAAATCTATTTCCTAGCTTATCACACCATGTATCCAATATAGTACCACTATTATCCATAGATTCATCATCAACAAATATAATCTCTATATTTTCTAATGTCTGATTCACAAGGCATTCTACACATCTATCTATATAATTCTCAGCATTATATACTGGCACTATTACAGAAACATATGTTTGAGTTTCATGTTCACATTTTTCATGCATAAATAACTGCCTCCTATTATCTTTATGTGTAAAAAAGGGCTATCATCCATATGATAGCCCTTATATACTATTAAAATATTAATAACAACCAAATATGATATAACGTATGATTCAAAAAGTATTCTGTCCTTTATTGATATATACGTATTGCTATACACAATCCTGCCATTATTCTTTTGATTACTGAAGGAGTGAAAGAACACCTTGTGTCGCCTGATTAGCCTGTGCAAGCATAGACTGTCCTGCCTGTGCAAGAATGTTATTCTTGCTGTATTCCACCATCTCTGTAGCCATATCTACGTCACGGATACGTGATTCAGCTGCTGATGTGTTCTCACTTGTTGTGTTAAGGTTGTTGATTGTATGCTCAAGTCTGTTCTGAAGAGCACCAAGTGTTGATCTCATATTAGATACTGAATTAATAGCCTTCTGGATAGATGCCATAGCTGCACCTGCTAATGAGAATGTGCTAACCTTAAGTCCACTAACTTTAAGTGATGATGCATTCATATTACCAATAGAAATGCTGATGCTCTGTCCGCTAAGTGATCCTATCTGTAAGTTCTTTCCTGTGAATTTTCCGTCAAGTAAGTTCATAGAGTTGAACTGTGTTGTAGAACGGATTCTGTCAATTTCTGATGTTAACTGATTCATCTCACTCTGGATAGCCTGTCTATCTGTAGAAGTATTAGTATCATTAGCTGCTTGTGTAGCTAATTCATTCATTCTCTGTAAAATAGAATGTGTCTCGTTAAGAGCACCTTCTGCTACCTGTATGAGCGATATACCATCCTGCGCATTAGAAGCTGCTTTATCAAGTCCCCTAATCTGACTTCTCATCTTCTCTGATATAGAAAGCCCTGCCGCATCATCTGCTGCTCTGTTGATTCTATAACCTGATGATAACTTCTCTGTTGACTTCTGCTGTGCACCTGTTACTGTTGCTAAGTTCCTATTAGCATTCATAGCTGTAAGGTTATGCTGAACTACCATATAATTATTCCTCCTTGAATCTAATTCATATCCTTAATCATATCTATAAATAATAAATCATATCTATAAATAATATAAGTCGTATATCCGACATTATCTTAGGTTATTCATCACCTAACTGCTCTATATATCGGATATATATTTTTTAACTTAACCCATTTTATTATATTTTTTTATTTTTTTCAACCACTTTACATGTATATAAAACAGAAAAAGGTTATACCAAAGTAATATAACCACTTAGGTATAACCTCTATGATAGTATTAAACGTTCAACCGCTTATTAGCCTAAGAGTGAAAGAACACCCTGGTTAGCTTGATTAGCCTGTGCAAGCATAGACTGTCCTGCCTGTGCAAGAATATTATTCTTGCTGTATTCTACCATTTCTGTAGCCATATCTACGTCACGAATACGTGATTCAGCTGCTGATGTGTTCTCGCTTGTTGTGTTAAGGTTGTTGATTGTATGCTCAAGTCTGTTCTGAAGAGCACCAAGTGTTGATCTCATATTAGATACTGAATTAATAGCCTTCTGGATAGAAGCCATAGCTGCACCTGCTAATGAGAATGTGCTGACCTTAAGTCCACTAACTTTAAGTGATGATGCATTCATATTACCGATAGAAATACTGATACTCTGTCCGCTAAGTGAACCAACCTGTAAGTTCTTTCCTGTGAATTTTCCATCAAGTAAGTTCATAGTATTGAACTGTGTTGTAGAACGGATTCTGTCAATTTCTGATGTTAACTGATCCATCTCGCTCTGGATAGCCTGTCTATCTGTAGAAGTATTAGTATCATTAGCTGCCTGTGTAGCTAATTCATTCATTCTCTGTAAGATAGAATGTGTCTCATTAAGAGCACCTTCAGCTACCTGCACTAATGAAATACCATCCTGTGCATTAGAAGCAGCCTTGTTAAGACCTCTGATCTGACTTCTCATCTTTTCTGAGATTGAAAGACCTGCTGCATCATCACCAGCTCTGTTGATTCTGTAACCTGATGATAACTTTTCTGTTGACTTCTGCTGTGCACTCTGAACACCGCTTAACTGTCTGTTAGCATTCATCGCTGTAAGATTGTGTTGTACTACCATAATAATTTCCTCCTTGAATTCCTGGTGGCTTCCATGCCACTCATAATTTAATTAGATTACCAGAATGTCTTATTCATCCTGTTATATATTATATCGGACTTAAGCTTAATAAGTTTAGTCCTAATATAAACTAAATTAATAAAATAAATATATCATTCTTTACTTCTTCTTGTCCATGAACTGAGGTTCTTCACTCACTCTGCTCATATTCTTATAATATCGGTTAGCCATGCTCACACTTCTCTTAGCAGTCTTATTATCCTGTCTTAACTGTCTGAACTTATTCTCAACCCTTATCTTGTTACGTGCTTCCTGTGACTGTATAGTAGCACTTAGCCCGCTGACTTCTCTTATAAGTTCCTGTAGTCTTGCTATCTCTGTCTTATAGTTAGTCTTATACTCTTCCACATCTTGTCTTACCCTATCATATACAATTTGAAATCCTTCGTCAAGTGAATTAAGTCCATCTATACAATCTGATTTTTCTTCCATGTTCTTCTGAAAACTATCACCATTAAACTCTGCTGCATTCAACAATTGTTCCTGTATTGTATTAAGTTCGACTATTTTTTTTAATACATCTTTTTTCTTGATAAGACTATCTATCATTATCTGAAGATAATTCTCTGTTTCCATGTGTTCTTACCACCAATCTGAAAGTGTGCTATATATTAACATAGATTATAAACTATTAGTTGTTAAATCTATCCAATCACATATACTTTTCTCTTAATTATGACCTGCCTTAGCCATAACTTCTTTCCATGTATCTCTTATTCCCCTGAATTCTTTTGTTGCTTTCTCAAGAATCTCTGCATCTTTTTTCATATTAGCATCAATGAGCAGACTATATATGTACTTATATATATTGTCGAAATCTTTTGCAACTGGATACTTATGATTAAGTGTCGATTGTAATTCTTCTATAATCATCTCCGCCTTAACTATATTAGTATGTGCCTTCTCAACATCATTCTTCTCAATCGCCACTAATGCAATGTTGCAAAACTTAATAGCTCCTTCATATAACAACAGTGTAAGCTCCGCTGGTGAAGCTGTCAACACCTTATTCCGATTATACTGTTGTGCCATATTCT
>JBNMGS010000143.1:0-5426 GCA_050872365.1 Lachnospira sp. | reverse complement strand
TTTCAACACCCTTTGATGCATCTATAACCATGACTGCAGAATCTGCTGCCATAAGTGTTCTATAAGTATCTTCTGAGAAATCCTCATGTCCCGGTGTATCAAGAATATTGATACAATATCCATCATAATTAAACTGAAGCACAGACGATGTAACCGAAATACCTCTTTCCTTTTCTATCTCCATCCAGTCTGATACCGCATGCTTTGCTGTCTTTTTACCCTTTACTGAACCTGCTAAGTTAATAGCACCTCCATATAACAGAAACTTTTCTGTAAGAGTTGTCTTACCAGCATCTGGATGCGATATAATTGCAAATGTTCTTCTTTTCTTTATTTCACTTGTAATATCTGACATATTAATCCTCGTTTCTGCGCACATTTGGGTGCATGAAGAATTGTGTCAGGTGCGCTCAGACACTAATCTTTATTCCTGCTTTATTTATGCACTGTTTTGCACATTTCATATTAATACGAAAGTGTATATTTCATACAGGCTATACTGCTTTTATTAATTATAATTCCAGTGTAACTAATTTAGTATATAGTAAAAAAAAAAGAAATTCAACAGTTTATCTGTTTACCTAGTGCAAATGAATATATTATCTTTTCTTTAACCTCAAGTCCTGTCAACTGTGAAAGCGCCTTTGCATAATAATCAAGCTGCACACTATACCTTTTTACAAGCTCAGCTTCACCTGTTTTGGTTTTTCTTACGCGATCTGTTTTATAATCTACTATAACAATTTTGTTATCCTCTATAATATAAAGATCTATCACTCCCTGGATTAACTGTCTGTCATATTCAAACACAAAAGGCTGTTCACGTCTTGCTTCACCTCTCATAACAGCTTTCTTAACTCTCTGTCCTATAGGTGAGCTTATATATGCGTATATATCTGCTGCCTTTATATTTTTTGCCTGTAATTTGCTCATTCTTTCTGTATCAACCATACGTTTAATATCAGCCTTTACATCTGCCTGACTTTCCACCTTACTATAATCCAGACATTCCATAACACGATGATATGCTGTTCCTCGTTCATTGGCACGAAGAACCTCTTTTTCATTGGATATAAACTTTGGTATTGTTGGTACGAAATCCTCTTGAGTTTTACTATCCTGATGCTCTTTATTTTTTCCCTGTTCTTCTATTTTTCCCTGTTCTTTTGTATCCTCTTGAAAATGCATTATCTGCTTATCAGTCTTATTCTTTTTATCTTTGGATTCAGACCTTTTTTTATTAATCCTGTCACATTTTGCAGCAGCATATGCCCTCTTCATATCTTCCGGCATAAATGCATCATTATCATAATCTGCATCTGCCTGCATCTGTTTTAACTCACTTACAGTCACCTTTACTTTCCTGTCTGCATCCGGATCTTTAATATACGGAGGAAGTTCAACTGATTCCTCTTCCATGTTATGTACTTTATGTGCTTTATTTGATGCATCTTTATCATCTATATCTATTTCTGTATTTTCTCTTTTCGTTTTCCTTGCTGCAGTTCTGCCTAATTCTATATCAATAGTTTCATCTATTGCTTTATCAAGTGTTTCATATGTTATCTTATCATTAGTTTCAATATTTTTATCATCATCTTTATATTCTGCTATATCACTATCACTGCTATTATTTAACTCTTCCGATGATATTATCTTAACATCAAACACACCGCTATTATCAGCCGCACTCATAAGTGCCACCGGCACAACCATATCTGAATATTTATCTATATTCTCACATTCTGCATATGAAAACATTCCTTCAACTGCAAGTTCACTTGACTGTTGCTGCCATGTCGCCATTTTTTTATCTATGCCTGACATACTACCCATCATAATAAGTTTTTCCCTTGCTCTTGTCATGGCAACATACAGAACACGTTCCTCTTCTGCAATAGAATCCCTTAATATTTTTCTTGAAATAGCCCCTTTGATAATGGTTGATGTTTTAGTATGCTTATCAAGATTGACATAATCTGTTCCTATACCGAGCTCCTGGTCTATAACAAACCGGTTTCTCGCATCAGATTTGTTAATCTGCTTATTAAGCCCGGCAATGAAAACGACTGGAAACTCAAGTCCCTTGCTCTTATGTATACTCATAACCCTTACAGCATCTTTGCTTCCACCAGTTCCTGACGAATCTGTAAGCTCTATATCATACTTCTGAAGTCTTTCTATATACCTTAAAAAATTAAACAGTCCACTGTAGCTTGTACCCTCAAATGAAGATGCCTTATCAAGCAATACATCTATGTTTGACTGCCTTTTCTTTCCTGCCGGCATTGTTCCTGTATAATCATAATATCCTGTATTGTATACTATATCCCACAGTAAATCATATATAGTCATAAGTCTTGATTTGCTGCGCCATACTGACAGCTTTTCAAGAAATTCCTGACATTTAGATGAAAGCTTTTCCAGACTGTATAGAACGTTTCCGCCAGTCTCTTTTTTATCATTATCGTTTATGATTTTACTGTCATCAATAACATTATCTTTGGTACTGCTTATATCTTCATTTAAAGCATTTTTTTCGCCCTCACCGCATACATCCAGCACAAGTTTTTGCATCTGCTTTATAAAAAGCTTATCAGTTTCATGCTGTTTCCCATATATTCTTAACACTGCAAGTTCATCTTCTGTAAATCCTCCAAAATATGATAAAAGAACTGCTGCCATGGGAATATCCTGCAGAGGATTGTCTATACATGTTAACAGACTTATAAGTATCTTTATCTCTCTTACTTTAAAATACTGCTGTGCTGTTTCTGCCATAGCCGGAATATCGTTATCAAGAAGCACATTAACTATCGTATCAGCCCATCCTGTAAGCGTTCTTGTAAGAATAGCTATATCGCTGTAACGTATTCTTCTGTAATCAGATATGTCTGTATCATATACATAATATGTTTTCTTATCTGACATAATATTATGTATACGTTTTACAGCATACATGGCTTCTGCCTCCACATTGCTGTTTTCATCATCATTTGAAGTATCTATAAGTACAATCTCTGTACCTTTCTCATCCTCCCATCCGAAATTCCTTTTATCAATACACTCAGGATAATTAAAACCACAGTTTAACTGTTGGTTAACATCATATTCTATTCCACAATAATTACGGTTCATAACCCTGTAGAACACATCATTAGTTGTATCAAGAACATTTTTCCTGCTTCTGAAATTCTTCTGTAGCTCTATTTTGCAGGATTCACTATTTGTTTTGTTTTCTATAACATTCAAGTCAATAGATGTGTCACTTATGATGCAAGATTGAATTTCTGCAGTATCATTTTTGCCATCTATATTCTGATCATCATCTTTCTCTTTAACGCCATCATCCTTCTCTTTCAGACTATCATTCTTACCACTGTGATAAGCTTCATAACTGTAATACTTATTCATAAAAAGCTCAGGACACGCCAGTCTGAACTTATATATACTCTGCTTTACATCGCCAACCATATACATATTATCAGGCTCATCATCTCTTCTGCCCTTTGATACTGCTGTAAGTATTTCTTCCTGAAGCTGGTTGGAATCCTGATATTCATCTATAAGTATCTCATCAAAATACTCCGCCAGCTCATCTGCGACATTCGTATATTCTTTATTTTCTCCATCTTTATTTACAAGAATATCAAGCGCATAATGCTCTATGTCACTGAATTCCACTATACCTCTGTCTTTTTTTTCCTCCTGCATTCTGTCCTGGAAATCCTTTGACAGACGTACCATCATTTCTATAGCCGGTGCATTGGCATGTACATCCTTCATAAGACTTTCTATGTCTGAAGTAAATACACTCTTAATAAGACCTGATATGTATTTTTTAAATTTATCCCTCTGTCCCTTGACATATTCTTTAAGGTCATCCCTTGCATCAGGCATCTTCTTCGTAATAAGTCTTTCAAACTCAATCTTTCGTATTCTTTCAGATAACTCATCAAAATCTTCTGCCTCTGTAATACGGCATATATTCATATAATCCGAATTGATTGCCGCAAGATAAGAAACCGGTCCGTCAGGTCTGTTACATACCTTTATCATATATTCATATTTTTTCTTATAATCCCTTACTGAATACAATATGCTTTCATACAGATTAGCCAATGCCTTATTATTACTGTTATCTATTCCCGCATATGTATCAACCACCTGCCTGTACCACTCATCAGGCCATGGATTACTTCTTGCAAGCACATATATCTTTTTAATAATCTCCTCTATATTAGCATCACTTCTTCCTGTACCATATGCATCTATGATGGCTATGAACTGCTCGTCTCCCTCTTTATAGTAATCCTCAAGAAGCTCCTGCATAACATCATTTTCAAGAAGTGTTATCTCTCCTTTATCTGCTACTCTGAATCCCGGATCAAGATTAATCTCTGAGAAATGATTCTTTAATATCCACAGACAGAAACTGTCTATAGTTGTTATCTGTGCATTATTAATAAGTGCTATCTGTTTCACAAGATTAGTGTTATTAACATCTTCGTCAAGCATATCATCAAGTCTGTTTCTTATTCTTGCCTTCATCTCTGCTGCCGCAGCCTTTGTAAATGTTACAACAACAAGTCTGTCTATATCTGTTTTATTCTCATCCGTTATCTTTTTTACTATTCTTTCTACAAGAACTGCTGTTTTACCCGAACCGGCAGCTGCTGATACAAGAATATTCCTGCCAGTTGTATTCATAGCATCTGACTGTTCTGCTGTCCATGCTTTTGCCATATCATACTCCTTTTTTCTGATAATTTATCCTTATCTGACACATTTCCCAATCCGTTATACGATACTTTATCTGATAACCTCTATTTTATTTACCCGATTTATTCTCATGTTCATTATCTGACATCTTATCTGACACGTCATCCAATTTATTATCTGATACTTTACCCGCTATGTTCCGCTCTTTTTTATCAGTCTCATTTTCTATTATTTTATCAGTCTCATCATTGGACTTTTCAATGCTGTTTATCTGTTCCCATATATCATCCGCGCTAAGATTACCAAGTCTTCTGAATTTAACTCCCGGCATATCCTCACTGAATCCACATACACTGTTGTATGGACAATATGTACAACTGTTCTCACTGCCTCTTTCATATGGATTAATATGTATACTTCCGTCAAGTATTTTAGTAGCCTTATCTACATTATCCATGTCAACATACTTTCCAAGTGCCAGCAATTCTTCAGTTGTAAGCACTTTACTCTTAGATGTATCTATATTTCCAGTCTTTCCCACTGTTACCGGAATATTCAGGGATGTTCCTTCTGTTGAATCCAGCTTACTTATAATGTGTTTATTTGAATTAACAACACCCTTCATTCTTAATTCTTTTCTTACGAGCTCCTCTATCTTTGCATCATCATCCAGCTTCGTATCTACTATAGGATTATCAATATTA
>JBNMGS010000142.1:0-5453 GCA_050872365.1 Lachnospira sp. | reverse complement strand
TTTTTTATTTTTTAATTTTATTTCTAAATTTTATAATTTTTACTATTTTCCTGTTTTGTCCCGATTTTTATATCCACATATCTGATATCTTTTTAAGATATAATCCCTCCAAGTGCGCCGCATAATATACACACTGCTACACCTTTAACTATCTGTGCCACATCTAATGAGGATATTTCCCCGCTTACTATTATCGAAACTATGCATAATATAAGAAAATATATTATTCCGTATAATGCACCCCACATGAGACGGTTATGCTGCATACCCTTAGCAAGAACGAGACCCCCGCATAAGGCCGAAAGACCATAAGTAACATAAATACCTATGGATATCACATTCCCTGATACCCTGAACTTATACAGACAGAAAGCAAGCACCAGGAGTGCCAGGACTGTTATAATATATCCGGCTATAAGCGTTTTCAATATAATAGATAATTTTTTCATACATTCCTCTGACTTAACAGTCACATATTATTTATTCTCTATATAAATATGTAACAGTTCTTATCCATATTCTATATTTCAGGCTTATTTTTTCTGTTTCATATCATTTTCCTTTTCTGTTTTATAATGCTCTTTCTGCTTATTTTACTGGCCTTTTCATAGGTTTATGCTACTTGACAGTCCTTTACCAATACTGTAAAATGTTGAAATATAACACTTAAATGTGTTTACTATATTTTTTATTAAGGATTGGAGGAATATTTCCTTGGACACTGACAGTTATATTCAACTTATAACTATTATCATTTTATTATTTCTTTCAGCTTTCTTTTCATCTGCTGAAACCGCATTTATGACGGTAAGCCGCATAAAGATCCGCTCGCTTATGGATGAAGGTAACAGGCGTGCTTCTTTAGTTGCTAAGATTATCGACAATTCAAGCAAGATGTTAAGCGCTGTACTTATTGGTAACAACATAGTTAACATATCATGTTCTGCTCTCGTAACAACATTTACTATTAAAGTATGGGGCAGCTATGCTACAGGTATTGCAACTGGTGTTCTTACTCTGTTCGTTCTTATATTCGGAGAGATTACCCCTAAGAATCTTGCTACACAGTTTAACACTAAGCTTGTATTATTATATGCACCTGTTATATACGGACTTATGATTATATTAACACCTGTTATTTTTATTGTAGATCATCTCGCCGGTATAGTGTTAAAGCTTTTCGGTGCAAGTTCTAAAGACAAATCAAACACTATAACAGAGGAAGAACTTCGTACTATAGTTAAGGTAAGCCACGAAGAAGGCATTATAGAAAAGGATGAACGACAGATTATCGACAATCTTTTTGATTTTGGCGATACATCTGTAAAAGATGTCATGATACCACGTATTGATATGACAGTTGCTGATGTTAACTCATCATATGAAGACATTATCACTCTTTTTAAGAGTACTATGTATACACGAATTCCTATATATGAAAATGATACTGATAACGTTATTGGTATACTTAACATCAAGGATCTGATAGTAACTAACGTTGATGATTCATTTAATATAAGAAAGATTATGCGTGAACCTTTCTTTACATATGAACAAAAGAACACTTCTGAACTGTTTAAGGAAATGCAGCTTAAACGTTACAGCATAGCAATTGTACTTGATGAATATGGCCAGACAGCTGGTATGATAACAACCGAGGATCTTCTTGAAGAAATAGTTGGTGAAATCCGTGATGAATATGACACTGACGAAAAGGATGACATGACTAAGATACGCGAAAACACTTATCGTATCAATGCTTCATGCAAGCTCGATGATATAAATGATGAACTTGGAACAAAGCTTTATTCCGAGGATAACGATTCACTTGGTGGATTCATATCAGAAAAGCTTGACCGCATACCTAAAGCAGGCGATAAGCTTACTATAGACAATGTATGGCTGTTTGTTGAAAGATCATCAGCTAACAGGGCAGAATCTATTATACTTAAGCTTATAGATAAGACAGAAGATAACAATAACTAACTATATTAAAGATAAAGACAGCCATCCATGTTCCATACACATAGATGGCTGTCTTTTTACTTATACTTTCTTTATTCAGAATCTATCGTTCTGATACGCTGTTATCACTTATTAAACGGATTAAAAACTTGCAGTTTCTGCTCATATTATTAAATAACATAATTGTCTATTCCGTTACCCGAATTAATTAGATCTGCAATACTGATATTACCAAAGTAATCGTTTATAGTTTTCTCGAAGTTCTCCCACATAGTAATCGTCTTACATTCTGATAACTTAGGACACTTGTTAGGCTTATTCTCAAGACATGCTACCGGTGCAAGTGAACCCTCTGTGCACTGCAGGATACTAAGTACTGAATACTCCTCTGGTCTTCTTGATAACTTGTATCCTCCACCTTTTCCCCTGAGTGAAGTAAGAAAATCATTCTTACTTAACATAGAAACTATAGACTCAAGATACTTCTCTGATATTCCCTGTCTTCCAGCTATATCCATAAGTGTTATATATTCACCATTATCATGCTCTGCAAGGTCTATCATAACCCTGAGTGCATATCTGCCTTTTGTTGAAATCTTCATATATTATCCTCCAATATTACTGCAATCATACTCTTATCGTATAAACATACTTTACCACAATGTTTATATACTTTTCAAGCTTTATTTTGAATTTTACTGTATTTTACTGTATTTTCATGGCAGACTACTTCTCAGACACAAACTTCCATATCCCGTCACCGGATTAGGCAAGACATCATCCCTCTCTTCACCAAGCGGCCTTGCTCCCCGTCTTAAGCTTGCCTTTAGCTTCTCACCATACATAAATCTGTCGTTACCCATAACTATTCCCCACTGCATAAGCAAAGCTGCCCCACCTGTTACAAACGGAGTTGCATATGAAGTCCCAGTGACACTCACTATATCCGTCCCATATGCTGTCTGTTTTCTTATCCTTATATCAACACCTGGTGCAAGTATATCCGGCTTTATTCCAGCATTTAAATAATTAACAATATCATTATCAGCATCCCGGTTAACCCTGTTGTAAGTATAACTGTTTCCGCCTCTTCCTCTTCCTGAAAATGCAGCATATGCTCCTGTATATGAATTATAAGCCCCAACTGATATACAACCAGAAGCAGTTGATGGAATAGTTATAGTATCATATGGCACCGGTCTTACTATTCCAGTTGCATTATTAAGCGTTGAGCTTGATGGAAGCCATATATTATATACTCCCTGGCGTATACTTTCCCCATACATGATAATCTTCCATATCCCCGGCGTTATATAATCCTTAACCGGCTGCAGATTAATATATATCTCCTGATACAGATTATATGGTGATGGTTCTCCTAGCAGACTTATAATATTCGTACCTGCCGTACCAAAACGTTTTACTTTCCCCTGCTCTGTGATATTAAACTGCATGCCATCAGGACTTACCAGCATTATCCTGTAAACATCCCAGTAGTATTTCCATATCTGTATATCTATCGAGCTTTCATATTCACTTACTGATATCTCCACTGTATCTGTCTGTCCCTGCTTTAACACATTTCCATAATGTATTGCTTTGTCGGCCTCATTTCCACTTCCTATACATATACTGCATTTATATCCTGCTGCAACATCATTGATAAAGCTTTCAAGCAGTGTATTTCCGTTGTGATCACCATAATTAAAACCATAGCTTATATTTATTGCTACAGGTTGTTCATACTCCATAGCCTTTCTTATAACATAATCTATGGCATCCATAAGACTTGTTGTCCGTGGAAACTGGTTATTATATGAATATCCCATCTTAACAGCTATTATATCCGCTTCATATGCAACTCCACTCCTTCCACATGCTATTGTGGCAACATCAGTACCATGATTAATATTATCAACACCCGGTATCTGCATATTTCTCTCACTATATATATTATCTGTATTAACATCTGCTTCATCACCTAATCCCCTATCAGTTCCATCACTATAGGCAGAATCATAATTCTCATCATAGTTTTTTAAATATGTATTTATATCTTCCCTGCTATATTCAGTCTGCTGTGTCTGGTCATATATGTTCAATATTCTTGTACTGCCATCGGTTTTCCTGAACTCATCACTTAATACATCTATTCCCGTATCTATAACTGCAACAATAACACCTTTTCCATTAAGATATGTTCCATTATAAATATTTTCGTTATAAGTATCTCCATTGTCAGTACTTCTGCTATCTGTATTTTCATTAATAATATCCCTATTACTAATATTTCTATCGCCAAGTACATTATTCACACATGCTGCTGACTTTGCTCTTTCAAGCTGAAAATATATACTCTTTGGTTTTTCTATGTAATCTATATTTGTTTCCTGTGATATACGCTCTATTGTTTCCTTATCAGTTACTATTATTGCATAGTTATACAACAGCTCTCTTATATATACATTATATTTTTCTTTTATATTATCAAGAGTTCCCGAATATTTTATTATTATTTCCCATGTATCATCCCTCCAGTTAAATCCGGTACTAAGACTTTCCGAATTTTCAAGCTCATTTCTTGTTGCTTCCAAAGAAACATTAAGCAGATTTTCTATTTTCTGATTCATACATTTACCATATCATATCATCTTACCTGTATTATATGATTCACAATAAAGATTCTGAACCCAATGATCTATCAGGATTGCTGCATTCTTTACAACTCACACAACTATTATTGCAGTTCATACAATATTTGCATCATATAATATAAAAAAGCACATCAACAGCCCATATATACCGGCTGCCAATGTGCTTTTACAGTTCATATTAATATAAAATCAGAATATAATCATCATGTTTTCTTTATGAATTCTATTCTGCATTTAGGACACTTGATACTTATTCTTCCCTTACCTCTTGGAACTCTTATCTTCTGCGAACAGCTTGGACACTTAAATATCTTGTGTGTTTTGTTATCCGCAATTCTGAACTTTATTTTGTTAATCTTCCCAACTACCTTATAATGAAATCTCAGATACCTTTCATTCTCCTCTGAACGTTTGGATATGTTACGTGAAAACACTCTGAAATATGTATACACGATACCTACAAGTGCTATTGTATATATAACATTATTCCTTACAAACATAGTAATGATAAGAAGTACCAGACATATTAAAGATAAATTCCTTGAGAGCTGATCCATACCATATCTTCCATACATGAATCTTGCTATCTTATCTTTAAAACCATTCATCAAACCATCCAGCCTTTCATAATTATATATAACTTAAGATACCAGGGTCAAAAGGTCTGAACCCACATGAGCTTGCTCATAGGTGGGTGAATGACCTTGTGACCCGCCCCAATATGAGCATAAAAGTGGGATGATAATCCCACGATATGCGAATATTGGATAGAATTGTGGGAGTGCGTAGCACGGAACAATTCGTAGGTATCATAGTTGGGGGCTTTTGACCCCA
>JBNMGS010000141.1:0-5486 GCA_050872365.1 Lachnospira sp. | reverse complement strand
GTATATATGTTTTAATGTGTTTGTATAATTCTGATTTTTAATTCTGATTGTAGTATGTTATATATATATTAAGAAAGGCAGGTAGACATATAATGGATTCCATGAAAGATTTTAATATACTTGTATTTGATATTAATCAAACTGAAAATGATGATGAACAGGTAGATAAACTAAATAATCTTTTAAAGCTTTTTGGTGGAAAAGCCGAGATAAAGCAGTCATCAGACAGATCACGACTCATATTAAGTTACGATGAGGAAAAGCTTTTAAGATGGACAACAAGAAATGCCGGAAGAGTCGGAAAATATTATAATATATCGGTTGAAGAAGTCAGGAAAATGATATCTTTGCTTGGTGCAAAAGAGGCCGCAGCAAAGCTTGGCATGACTAAGCAGGGAATGTACAAGAGACTCAAAAGATGCAATGAAAATGGAACTGAGATGTTTTAAAAAAGATTATCTCTGTTTTACTGGATTGTTCGTTCATTATTTCATATATTATTTACTTCGCCGTGCATGTCCGAAAAAGCTGTAGCTTTTCCGGACTGTCGGGCTTTCGCCCTATCAGAAAAAAAGGTTTAATAAAGTGCATTGTGCAAGCACAGCACTTTATTAAACCTTTTTTCTGGCACGTCTCAATGCTTACGCACATTATATATATTGTAAATTATTATTTTCACATATACTCACGAACCCGCGCTTACGCGCTTTTTAGTCCTGTTTTACAGGACTGTTCGTTCGTTAATGGCGCAAGAAAAGAAAATGTCTGCTTCGCAGCCGCTTTCTTTTCTTATGCGCACATTATATCATTACTTCGGATTTTTCTTTGCTATTGTTTACTATAGCATTTAGTTTGCGACATGGTATTGCGACTACTAATCCTATGAATAGACATATAAGCACATAGATAAACAGTGCAAGTATACATTTCCAATAGTACCAGCTGTATGTTCCACCTACACATTCTCTTAATGCATCCATGGCATATGTGAATGGAAGGTACTTGTATATAGCCTGGTATACAGTTGGAAGACACTGGATTGGGAATGTTCCACCAGCCCCTGCAACCTGAATAACCATTATTACTACTGCTGCTGCCTCACCTACATTCTCGAAGGCAACAGTAAGTGAGTAGGTTATCATCGTAAATACAAATGATGTAAATGATGCTGCAAACCAGAATTTAAAAGGATGCAGACATTGTATACCAATAAAGAATAAATCGCCAAGAGTTATAAGTAGAGCCTGAGCCTGACCTATTAGGAAGAAAGTAATGTATCTTCCAAAGAATGCCTGGACAGAATTAATCTTAACTCCGTCAAAAGGATGAACTTTTACATGTATAATGGCTACAAGTATAAGTGCACCTACCCATATTGAAAGTACTGAGTAAAAAGGTGACATTGCTGAGCCATAATTAGATATTGGGTATACATCTTCTGTGCTTATTGCAACAGGTGATGAAACAAATGAAGCAAGTTCGTCGGAGTTAAATGATATTGCAGTCTGTAAAAGAGAATATACACCACTGTTTTTAAAATCATTAAGTTTATCTATTGTTTCATTTATATTATTTTCCAGACTTTTTACCATATATAGTGTATTGTCTATGGAAGTGCCCATCTGGCTGATAGCATTATTAAAATCCTTAATATTATAATTGGCATCATTATATATATCAGATATCGATGCCATATATCCTGATACAGTATCAATATCCTGAGATATTGTTGTTAATAAAGAAGAACCTGTTAACAAATTATTGTCTGCAATTCTGCTTAATTCATTAAGTAAAGCTCTTTCACTGTCAAAATTTCCGGTTAAATCTGTTGCATTGATTCCACTTGCAGTTTCTGCTGTTGCGGACGCAGTTCCCATGATATTAGATAAAGCAGTAAGGACATTATCAAAGGTTGATATCTGGGTGTTAATAACCTGAAATTTAGCTATAAGCACATCTAGAATTGAATTACCTGAAGCAGGACTGCTTGAACTGTCCTGTGAACTGCCAGGTTTATTTGCACCAATATTATCAGCTATATCAGCAGATTTCATGATTGCCTCAGTTAATGTACTAATAAATGTTGCATTAACCTGTTGCTGTACAGCTGTTTTAGCTTTATCTGTTATCTTAGGAGCTATGGCATTCTTCTTTTGGTTAGTATAGTATATAATCTCTGGATGGGTCATATTATCTGCAAGAAAACTTATCATGTCTTTTGAAAAATCTTCTGGCATGATGAGTGCTGCATAATAGTCACCTGCCCATACGCCTTCAATTGCTTCATCAGTAGTATCGGTAAATACCCATCCAATTGTATCATTTGCTTTAAGAGCTTCTATAATATTAGTGCTTATATTAATGTCCATTCCGGCTATATCTACACCAGTATCGTCATAAGCAACTGCAACCTTAATATTAGAGGTTGATTCCGGACCATAAGGATCCCAGTTGGATAAGATATTAAACCAGGCATATAAAGATGGCAAAACAGCAAGGCCCATTACAACCACAAGTGCTACAACATTACGACCTATATGTTTTGCATCATTCCAGAATACTTTAAATATATTCTTCATTGTGCAGCCTCCTTATTTGGGTTGATAGTTATGTTTATTGCATTTGTTTTATTATCAATGCTGATTGTAATAGTGTTGGCATTGACTTTATTGTCTATAGTAATATTCTGACAGTCTGTATTTCCAGCATTATTTACAATATGAGCAGCATTGGTCAAAGCTACATCTGTTGTATCAGCTTTAGTTACGTTGACTGGTCTGTTGTTTATTACAGGAATATCACTTACATAGCCATCACTAATATTTTTAATATTTTCGTTGTTATTATCCTGTATGCAATTATTATCATTAATATCAGGTTGTGATGTCTTAGCATCATCACTATTTGCATAGTTTTTTGCAATATCAGATAAAATCTTTGTTGTATCAATCAATGTATCGTTCTTATCTTCACCTATTATATCTTTCAGGTTTTCTGACATATTATAATCTTTGTATTCTATGGCAATCAGATACCCGCTTATTATAAAAAGTGATGCTATCCACATTACAAGAAACACTACTTTTGAACTTTTAACTGCAAATAGAAGTATAAGAAATACTATAGGTATAATAATCATAGCGATTATACCATATCTGATTCTGTCTTTATTACGCTTATGCTCTTTTTCGTAATAGTTACGAATCATTTCGACTGAACTGTTCAGTACGGCCTGTTTATCTACCTTTGACATAATAATCCTCATTTCTATGTATGTTTATTTACATTCTGAATTAGATTTATATTTACATCATTTTAGTGTCATGCATGCGATGATGCATATAATGATTGAGCTTCATAAAAGGTTTTCTTAAGAATAACCCTAAGAATAATGTTCCAATTACAAATATCATAAGCTGTCCCATAAGTATGAAATAATCGTATCTGTAGAAACCACTTATACATTCCCTCATTGCATTAATTGCATAAGGAAATGGGAAATATATATATACATTTCTAAAGAATGATGGTAACAGTTCAATAGGGTACGTACCACTTGAACCTGCAATCTGAAGTACAACAAGTACAACAGCTAAAGCTTTACCGATATCTCCAAAAGATAATGTCAGGGTATATATAAGCAGTGTAAATGTGAAGCTTACTATAGAAGATGTTAACATAAATATACCTGGATGTGCACAGTATATTTTAAGTATATATAAGTCACCAAGTACTGTTATAATAGCCTGAATCTGTCCCATAAGCCAGAATATAAGGTACCGGCCTATATATTTCTGTGTAAGTGTTGCATCCTTGAATTCATCAAGATCGTCAGGTGAGGTTTTTATAAGTGCTGTAAGTAAAAGACCACCAACCCACAAAGCAAGAGTTGTATAGAATGGTGATACAGCTGTTCCATAATTAACTGCTTCATATACATTTTCAGTTGTTACTTTAACTGGAGAAGAGAAAAATTCTCCATATTCAGATGAATCCTTGTCGAGTAATTTCTGAACAATCTCATATTTTCCATCAGCTTTTAATATATCAAGTTCATTTTCAGCCTTTTCAAGAGTACCCTTAATACTGCTTATCAGGTTAGTCATTGTATCAAGAGTTACATTGACATTGTCAAGTGTACTATCAGCACCATTAATAATTGTACTTACCGATGTAAGGTTATTCGATGCGTTAATAAGTGAATCGTAAATCGTTTCAACTGACGTTTTAAACAGACTTCCCACCTGATCCATAGAACCATTTATTGTCCTTGTGAGTATATTATTTAATGAATCTATGCTAGTCTGGCATTGCGCAAGTCCGTTGTCAAGGTGAGAAAGTAAAATGCCTGAATGTGCGCTTGAATTACTGAATAATTCTGTAAATGTGTTAAGTGTCTGTGAAGCTGTTTTAATAAGCTTAGGCATATAATCAAGGGAGCTTATCAAGCTATCATATAATACCTGATTATATCCTCCTAGATTAGCATCTTCTTCTTTAAATCGTTCAAGCACAGGCTTTAATGTATCAGATAACTGCATAGATGCCTCGTATGAATTATCAATTTTATTATTAAGTCTGTTTAACTGTTCTATTATTAGCTGTTTATCTACTATAGTTATATCATGACCGGAAAGTGAAGATATCTTATCTCTGATTGAAGAAAGTCCACTGCTTATATCATTGTTAATATCGGTTAATCTAGTCAAAGACGAACTTATATTGTCAACATATTCATCAACAACAGAATTTGCAGATGCCTTTGAAGCATTAAGACTGTCTTCTGACATATCATTCTGAATATTATTAACAAGAGCATCAGTCTTCTTTAGCGTTGATGATAGATTTATGTTGCTTTCAGCAAACTGGGCAATCGCGTTATCGTATTCTGATATGTTTTCATTAATATCTTTTAATTTATCTGTAATATCAGATAATATATTGTTCTTGGTTAGTGAATCAGCATCCGTTGAATTAAGTATAGTAACGACTACTGTTTCAATAAATGTTTCGTTGATAGTTTCCTGTAACGTTGACATACCTGATTGTGTAATCTTACTGGCAATTGCATTCTTCTTTGCATTTTCATAGTATGTCACAGAAGGTGTTTCCATATTATCATTCAGAAAATTAATCATTGAACGGGAAAAATTAGTACCAATGACAATTGCTGCATAATATTCACCGCTTCTGACACCATCAATGGTGCTTTCCTTGTCTTTAGTAAATGTCCATCCTAATTTATCGTTTTCTTTAAGGTTTTCAATAATATTATCGCCCATATTCTGCTTTTCACCACCATCTGGGGTAAATCCCTCATCTTCAGAATAAACAGCAATTTTTATAGATGAAGTATTCGCATATGGATCCCAGTTTGAATAAATATTAAACCAAGCATATAATGAAGGAATAATGCATAATCCTAGTGCAATTATAAGTGCGAATATATTTCTGCATATTCCTCTGAAATCATGTCTGAATATATG